>QFNK01000149.1 GCA_003240795.1 Micavibrio aeruginosavorus
GGCTTTGACTCTGTACCGGAATAAAACGGACGCGCGCATACGATCAGGGGCGTTTGATTTTTTGCATGTTCCGCAACGGTTTTGGCAAGCATGGGCTCACCCTTGTCACAGACAATCGTCGGGGTGATCTTCTGCGTCCTGCCGCCGATATGCACCAATTGATCTTCGCAGGCGAAGCGGCGCTTGCCCTGCTCGTTCCGCCCCATTTCATGAAGCGGCTTTACGACCGTGAAGATCGGCGATGTAACATGGCCGCTTTCCGTTTGCTTCAGATTGCGCGCGCGGTGATACAGCATCTCGTACATGTTGCTGCCCTTGAACAGCTTGCCCCACTCCGCCGATTTGCCTTGGTAATTCACGACGACCTCTGCGGCGCTTTCGGAGTCCAGCGATCCGAAAACCTTTTCGATGAAATCTGAAAGCTTGCCGATGCTCGAAAACGGCTTGATGATTTTCTGGTTCTCCGCCGCCTGTTTCATCTGCTCGCTCAGATAACCTTTGGCCGGAAAACGGTCGGACGCCGCGCCGCCCATGGGAAAGTTGATGCGCACATTTACGCGGCCGTCCTTGATGGTCACGTAATCGATATTCTGATGCATGATCCGCTCGACATCGCCGGGGCAGTTCAGCTTGTGATCGGAAGAGCGGTTCTTGGCAAAGGTCGGCGGGCGCGGGTCGGCGTTCCCCTTGGCATACACGGCGCGGCGCCAGTGCATGGAGCATGAACACTGATCCTCGATACATTGGAAATCATAGGCGCGGCGTGTTTCTTCCGTCACCGCCTCTGCCCTCATCAGGGAGTGCAGTACGCCATCCTTAAAAGCCTTGACCCGTCTCATCGCTGCGTCCCCACGTGCCAATACGGATTTATTATGCAAACTGTATGTACCGTATATACCTTGGAAACGCAAGCTCTATGGCTGCGGTTCCCGCTGGCGTTTCAGGTAGATATAGGATGCCCCCGTCCCGCCATCCCTCTGGACGGCCGGAAAAACCTTTAACGTGACATCCCGCAGGGGCGGCAGCGACAGCCATAAGGGAAGCTTTTGCTTGAGAACCCCCGCCGGCACATCCCCGCCGCTACGGCTGCCTTTTCCGGTGATGACCAGTACGCAGCGCCGCCCGAGACGGTAGGAATCCATGACAAAGCGGTTCAACTGCACATGCGCCTGTTCCTGATTGTATCCGTGCAGATCGAGCGTCGCCTCAATCGGCATTTTCCCGCGCCGCAGACGCGCCTCCGTCCGCGCGTCAAGCTGCGGCTCCTGCGGTGCGGACTGTCTAACCTTGCGGGTGTCGGGCAAAGGTATGGACACTGTTTCAAATGCAGGGGCGCTTGGCGCAGGCGGCAGCGCCCCGCCATCAAGATCCTTCAAAAGCGCGTCCATTTCCGCGCGCGTTACATCGGAAAGCGGCTCAATATCTCGCGTAAAGGCATGCCAGAGGCGGAAATCCGGCGCGCTGAGGCTCCGCTTTCCCTTTCCCGCCTTATCGGTTTTCTTGACCATCGCCGCCCTTGAACGCTTTAAACTTTTTCTTTTGAAAAACTTTCCGGCATAATATTAATCAAACCACCGGACACAAGGCCAGATGAATCCTCTTTTTCGGCTCCCTTCCACCGTCACCGCCGCGCTTGCCGCGATTTTCCTGTGCTTCCCGGCGCAGGCACAGAGCAGTTTTGCGACCTCCACGAACGAGGACGTTGCCATCGCCTTTTTCAAGACCGCGAATGTAAAACCGGACTTCATGAAATGGGCGAAGGAAAGCCGCGAATTCAAGGTCGCCGCCCCTGCCCGCGTTGATGACTTCCTCTTCATGGAAAGCCAGCGCCTTTCGCGCCGCTGGAAGGAATACGACCCGGAAACCTCGCTGATCCGTGTCGGCGCAACGGTGTCCGTCGTTCTGGAACATCTCGCGGCCAAGGACGGCGGCGAAATTTTCCGCATGACGATGTCCTTCGACAAGGGCGATGTGACGTATTTCCCCTATGAGTTTCAGGATTATAAATTCGCGGTTGTCCCGCAGAAGATAGAAACGCTCCTGCGCCAGAATATCTCGCGCGAACAATACGACCTGATCACCACGGACTTTAAGGGCGAAACCGTCGGCTCCGCCAAAATGGAGCTGCAGCTCAAACCGGTGCAGTCCTATCTGCAGCAACCCTATATGCTGGACGGGGTGGAGCAATGGATGATGCTCACCGACACCGTCACCCTCGCCCTGAAATCCCCGCGCAGCGGCGCGGCGCTCTGGACGTACGGCGCGGAATGGTACGTATCGCCCGTTACCCGCGAAGTTCAGGATCTTTACAAGGAACCGCAACTGGCCCCCGCCTTTTGATAGCCATGGCAAAGGCCTTTTTACGGTCTTTGGCATTATAGGCACAATATGTTACAATAAATTGTAATATTGTTTTAATCAAAGGATGGGCATAGCGTGTTTTCCCAGTTGGGACCATTGTTCAAAACGGCCTTCCGCCAGGCGGAAGCCGCCGACACACGCCTTGAAATCCGCCGTGATGAAAAGAACGAACACGGGCATTCCGAGGAACATGAGGAAAAAGAAGACACGAGCGCCCTCTGGGAGGATAAAACCACGGTCAGCGTCGAGGCCCTGAAAGCTTTCCTTATCGCATTCCTGAAGGAAAAAGGCGTTGCGGAAGATCATGCCGCCATTTCCGCCGCCGCGACACAGCAAAGCACGCTGCCCCAAAAACCCCTGACCACGGTGGCCACCCGCGCCGTAAAGGCCTACACGGCACTGGCCCCGCAAACGCCGCCGCCGCCCGTTTCCGAACCTCTGACGGAAAATATCCCGCTGGCGGATCAGTTGAAAAACGACGAACTCCGCACCATGCATATCCTGATACGCGAACTGGATATACTGGCGGCCAGAGGCGTACACGACCTGACGATTGAAAAGGCGGACACGTTCCTGAACGCCCTTGTCCTGGCCGTGGAAAAAGCAAAATCAGGGACTTAGGCTTAAATCTCAGACACGTACAGGCACGCTGTAACCCTGCTCCGCCGTAAGCAGGATGACCGGATTTGCGGGATCCGGTTCTATTTTCTGGCGCAGACGGTAGATATGCGTTTCCAGCGTATGGGTTTCGACCCCTTCTGCATACGCCCATACACGGTCGAGCAATTCCTGCCGCCCGACGGCGGCACCCTTTGCCTGCGCCAAGCACAAAAGAATGCCGCTCTCCTTGTCCGTAAGACGTACCGCTTCCCCGTCCGCGCCGAACCACATATTCTCACGAACATCGAGCATTCCTGTGCCGATTTCTATCTTATCGGCCGGCATAAGAGCGGATTTAATCTGTTTTTTGATATAATTAGCCAGATTTGCGGCCTTCATGGGCTTTAAAACGCCAAAATCGAGATGGATTACAGGAAAATTGGCAAATTCAGCGGGTATATTGCTGTCTTTACCGCAATACAGCACCAGATCAGCTGAATTTTTCTCCGATACAACGTCAAAACCCGCAAAGCGTACCGCCTCCCCCAGATAATCCATCACGGGCTGGCTCTGCGCGACGATTGCGATTACGGGCTGCTCTGGCACGATAAATCCTTGGTTGGTGGCGGACGTACACCGCCGGTTTATCCCATCTTACACTGGCATATGTCTTGCAATGTTTACAAGCGGTAGGAGTTTTCTATGATCGAACAGGCCATGGCATTTCAGACGGGACGGGAGGAAGCGGACAACGCTGCCTGGCGCTCCGCCGTGAAAAAAGCCGTGATGAAGCACGATCCGGAAGGCCGCACCGCAGGCCCCATCCCGACCTTTGACAAGAATTTCAGCGCCGCGATGAGAGAGGCCCTGCTCCAAAATCAGGAATCCGCCAGCGCCTCCGCCCTCGCCCCGGCACAGGCCGCCGCGTCCGGCGATGAATACGGCTTTGCCGATGTGATCGACATGATCAACCCGCTTCAGCATATTCCCGTTGTCGGTTCCGTGTACCGAAGCCTGACAGGCGATACGATGAAGGGGATCAGCACGATTATCGGCGGCGGAATTTTCGCAGGGCCCATCGGCGCGATTGCAGGCACCGTCAACGTCATTACCAAAGACCGCACCGGAAAAGATATCGGTGAGAACATCGCAAGCGCGATGGGGTTCGGCACGCCTTATGAAGCATCGGTGAAACCGGACATCACCTACAGCAAGGACGTTTTCGCCGAAGAAGAACGCATGGCATCCGCCAACAATAAAATGAATGACGGCAGAAAGAATTTCGCCGCCGCCGCGCAGTATAAGAAAATCTGGAACAGCTGATCAGGCGGCGTCGCGTTCGCCGAACAAGGCCGTGCCCACACGCACATGCGTTGCGCCCAGCATGATCGCCTTTTCGAAATCCGAACTCATCCCCATGCTTAGTTTTTGCAGGCCCGCCTGCCCCGCCAGTTTTTTAAGCAGCGCGAAATGCAGCGCGGCGGCATCTTCAACCGGCGGAATGCACATCAGGCCCGTGATGTTCAGGCCGCAATCATTGCGGCAGAAACGGACGAACTCCACGGCGTGCAGCGGATCAATGCCCGCCTTCTGTTCCTCCTGCCCTGTGTTGACCTGAACGAAAAATTCTCCGGTGCGGCTCTGCGGCGTGAGCGCATTCGCGATTGCCTTCGCAAGTTTCTCCCGGTCGATCGTCTCGATGCAATCAAACAGCGCCAGCGCATCGTCTACCTTGTTGGTTTGCAGAGGGCCGATCAGATGAAGTTGCAGGTCATGATAGGCCTTATCGTCACGATAGGATTTCCAATGCTCCTGCGCTTCCTGCACGCGGTTCTCGCCGAACAGGCGGTGTCCTGTGTCAAGCGCAGCGCGTATTGTCCCCGCACTCTGCATCTTGCTCACCGCGACAAGGTTACAGCTTTCAGGCGCGCGGCCGGCCTCTTTTTCGGCGCGGCGGATCTTGTGGCGGATTTTTTCAAAATTCTCTGCAATCGACATGGTTTCAGTTTTATCGCACGCCTTCCCAAAAGAAAAGAGCGCCGGGAAATCCGGCGCTCTTTGTAACTTTTCATCAATGTGTTCTTAGAACGTCAGATTGATACCGACCAGACCATATGTCGCTTCGGTGTCCTCGCCTGCTGTGGACGGAACATCATTCTCGATGAAACCGACGGAACCGCGAATATCAAGCCCCTGAACGATCTTGTACGTCACGCCCGCGCTGTAACGCTGCGTATCCACAGAGGATGTTGTTGTCAGAGCCGTACCGGCCGCATCGTCTT
>QFNK01000150.1 GCA_003240795.1 Micavibrio aeruginosavorus
GTTAATGAATTGTTAATAGCAAGAATGGCGGGAAAAAGGCAAATGGAATCTTTTACCGTATTGTTTTTATTCACAAATTAACCAATCGCCATTTTTCGCCTTAATTGCAAAATCGTGAATCGGGCAAAAAACCGCCCTTCCCGCCTCTGCGGAAAGGGCGGCCTTTGATCGCCGTCAGGGGACAGGCAAACCGGCTTTGGCGAGCGGCGCGTTCTGAAGGAAGGAAACGCGCGTTAGGGTATGCTCAAGCCGGGCCGCGTGACATTGGCTGGGGTCTTATGAATAGACCGCCACGCCGACCGTGCCGCCGGAATTCGCCGTGACGATGTAAAACTTCGTCGATGGCGTGCCGCCCGTGCTGACATTGGCGATGATCAGGTCGCCGACATGCATCATGTCCGCCGCCTGATTGAAATATCCTGCGCCCGTTACGGCCGCATCGACCGTTTTGTAGTGCCACAGGGTAAAGTTGTTGGCATATGCCAATACGCTCAGGTCCGATAATTTCAGGGCCATGAATTTTCTCCTCTTCTATTCTCGATTAATCCGGCGTTTCGTCGCACTTGATGACCACGACACCGTCGGCGTCGATCAGGGCAGCGCCCTGGCTCATCATGTTGTTGACGAAGTGCGCGGCACGGTCGCCGTGCCACGTGATGTCGGACTGCACATCCGAACCCGACGCATGGCCCACCGCCGTCTTGTGATAGAAGAAGCAGGAGCGGATATCGTTTCCGTCAACCGGCAGGCCGGAATGCGGGATCCACAGCGTGCCCAGCCACATCTTCGCCTGCGTCAGCGACGATGCGTAGGGAAGGCTCGCCGCGCCGACATATTCCGCGCTGGAGAATTCAGGGATGGACAGCAGGTCGCTCCACTGCTTCCAGCCGATGACCGCATAGCGCTGGGAATCATCCGGAATATCCTTTTCGCCGAACGTCTCGAACGCCTCCAGCACCTTTGCCTTGGTCAAACCGGTGTTCGCGTCACCGACGACGTTCGTTGCCGCCGTCGCCAAAGCCGCGATGATCATCTCGTCCGTTTTGCGGCCGAGGGCATAGGCACCCGCATTTGCGATCACCTGACGCTCCGGGATGTTCGTCTTCAATTCCTGCAGACGGTCGACCCAGTCGCCGGCGTAATAATCCTGCAACGTGCATTCGACATTCGTATGGGCCAGGTTCATCACCGGCACCATGCCGTGCGTGGATTTTGTGGAGGCCGTGCCCTTCCCCACTTTCTGGAAGACCGTGGATGCGCCGCGGACATTGTTGGAGGAACGGACCGTGTTCTTGAGTTTCGATCCTTGTCGTTGATAGGCCTCATGCACTTCGCGTTCGAACTGCTTGATGAAGGCCTGATCGATGGTTGTGGCCATGATAAGCTACCTTTTGTTTGTTGTTGCTGTGATATCCGGCCGCAGCGGTTGTCGCATGGCGGGCCCTTTGGGAATTCTGGCGCCGGTCGGGCATGGCGGCGATCCTTCGGCGTTAACCAGAATCGTTTTCGCGATGCCAAGAAAAAACGCCCGGCTTACGGCTTTTGAAAAGCGCGCAATACGGGCGTTGATAAATTCAATATAGGAATTATATCCTATAATGTCAAGTTTTATTTACGGTGCGGTTGAAATTTCTTCCTTTAAAAATATGTTTCCGATAATATCGCCGCAAGCCGTATAAGGCACCTATGGGAACCGGAGCATAAAATGTTTGCAAAATACACAGAAGACAGCGAAGCAAGCCGCCGCGCGAGCCCGCGCCGCGCTGCCGACAACTGCATCACCATGATCGATGGCAAGGCCTACCCCGTTCACAACTGGAGCGATGGCGGCATGCTGATCCAGGCGGATGAGCGCATGTTCAGCATGGCAGCCCCCGTCGAACTCACGATGAAATTCCGCGTCAGCGGCAATATCGTCGATATCGCCCACCGTGGCCGCGTTATCCGCAAGACACGCGACCGTCTGGCCATTCAATTCGAACCGCTGACACGCGATGTCGCCAGCCGCTTCAAACAAGTGGTCGATGATTTCGTCACGCGCGAGTTCATGGAATCACAGATGGCTTAAACAGCCAGCATACGCTATGATCCAAGTCCGGCTTCAAGCCGGACTTTTTTACTTGGAACACTATGATCGGCCCTCATCAAGACAAAGAATTGGAACTTATGCTTTCAGGCCAAAAACATCTGGCTCTTTTTTATGATTCCGTCATTCCGGATCAACTTATTTCAGAAGAAATTATTCCGGAGAAGGCTTTTGCGCCTTATGTTTTTAACGGGACTCTCAGGCGCTTTAGCAAAATATTCCATTCTGCAAAAATACCCAACCCTATTCAATATGTCTGCTTTACCTCCGCAAACAATGAATGGAGAGCAAGTGCTTTTTTCTGGTTTCATGAAGAATGCCTCAACGGCAACCGTCCTTTTGATAGCGCGTATGAATATTTTGTCGGGCGTCTACTAGATTATAGAGAAGAAGATATTCAAGATTACCTATCGCATCTTGACGGTGCAATCGGGACATAAATCTCCCATTGATCCTCCGTGAGGTTGCACCACATCTGGGGCAGCGCATGATAGGCCCCTGAACTCCCGGCATATGAGGTTGGTCTTTGTCATTTAACGCTTTGATTGTCTGTCCGTTTGGTGAAATGACACCATCTATTTTTAAATTATTATCTTTTTGAAATGCCTTTATCGCAATAAAGAGCCTAGTATCCGGGTAAGGTGTCAGGCCGTAGTCCGGAACTTTATAATACCCTTTATCCTGTAGGATCTTTTTAACTTTAAAGACATCTTCAAGATTCATATTGTAATCCGCACCGAGCGGATCTTTGATGGTAATCATCTTATCTTCTTAAATAAAAAAAACCGCGTAATGAACGCGGGGTAATGGAATCGCAGATGGCTTAACAAGCCTTCTGGTTTAAAAGAAAAGCCCTTCTTTCGAAGGGCTTTTCTTTTTTCTCTCTTAAAGCTCCAAACGCACTTCTATTGGCTGCGTTGCGCTTTTTTCTATTCTGTCATGGCTCAGCATATATGGCTTGCGCTCTTGTTCATCAAGCGGCAGATGGATTTCTGCATAGCCGCTATTCACGAACGTCCAGCGTAAACCGAAGCCTTCCGTTACTTTTGCAAAATTGACGGAAATGACATTGGCAACAGACATAGTATACACCTTTATGTGGTTTTTTATGCGCGGTGGTATGCGCCCAACTTGGCGAATATGCAAGATATTCTTTTAAAAAAATTGTGGTTTAGAAAACACGAAGATAACCATGTCAAAAGTTTGAAAATATGGAAACGGCGGGACATTTTGGCCCGCCGTCCAATATTAACGATTGCTGTATAGTTTCTGAAATCCTTCCGTTACCTTCGCGATGAAGGACGGATCCTGATCCCGCCAGTATTTCGGGTCGCGCATCAGGGATTGCAGCTCCAGCTCACCCGAAGCCCCACCCCGCACCGCCTGCGCGCGGGTAAGTTCGGGCTCCGCCCCTTTCATCATGCGGTGGAGCGCCATGACGCCTTCATAAGAGCTTGAAAGCGTTTCCAGCACATCGGCGGGCAACGCCTTCTGGCCGAAGGCGAGAAGCTGGCGCGAGATTTCCTGCCATTTTTCCTCCCCGCCGAAATGCTTCACCAGATTTTCTATTTCCGCGTCCGCCCGGTGGTCGGCGGCGATCTGGAACACCAGCGGCACCATCTTTTCCGCCGCAAGGTCATAAACGACCTGCACCTGCTCGTTCGTGAAACCTTTTTCGTGCAGGCGGCGGTTCAAATCCGCATCGACGCCGAAATAGCCGTGGTCGCAGTTGATGCAATAATCTTCCGGCGATTTGGGCGCGGACGGCTGGCGCGACAATCGTTTTTCCAGCTCGGCGTAGGATGTCAGAAGCGATTCCGTTTTCAGCTCCCCCGTCGCCGGGTCTTTGAATTTCTCTGGAATGGTGATGTTGGTCTGTGTCATAGATATCTCCTTTTAAAAATCAATTGGTTTTGCCGCGGTCGATCATACGCAGGATGGTGGCGACAAGGTTTCTCTGCCCCTCCATGAAACGCAGCTGATCGTCCGCCGTTGTTGCGCTCGCTGCCCTGTGAAAGGTCATGACCTGAAGCCAGGCGAGGACTTTCCTGCCGTCCTCGCTTGAGAACAGGCGGGCGAAGGCGTGCTCTATATCCCGCTGTTCAAGCCGAGATATATGGCTGGTATAGGCCATGCTTTCCGCATGGTTTATTTTCGGTGTTTCCTTAAAGAACGGCATCGGTCAGGTCCTTTCGTATCAGGTCGCTTGGAACTCCCAATGCCTCGCCCAGAAACTGCGCCGCGCGGTTCATATCAATGAAGGCCGCTGCGTCACCGCCCATACCGATAAGGGATGTCAGCCACGTCATTGTGTTTTGGACGTTCCTTTGCGCCTGCGCCCTTGCCAGCGGCGCGCGGTAATCAAGGGCAACGAACCGCCCGTCGAGCGCGATGTCGGGGATTTCCCCGCGCCGGCGGAGAATACCGTAAGCGCGGCGGATCATCGGCGTCAGAAGTTCCGTCTGCAAACGGCCATACGTTGCGCCAAGGAGCAACGCCATTTCGGACGCGCGCTCCACCACTTCGGTCGCCGTCATGCGGCGGCCTTCGAGCTGGCCGAGCTTGTCGATCAGAAGCGCGTGACGGATGCGTGCGCGAATGTCATCGAGGATGATCTGCGACACATCGAACCGTCCCGGCATTTCCAGCGGTTTAAGCCCCTGAGATCCGACAGCCTTCGGAATGATCGCACCGGGCACCAGCTGGATGTTGGCGGGGTTCAGCACGCCGTCATCATCCGCCTGCCATATCCCTGTCACCGCGATCGATGCATTCTTGAGGATCAGCTCAACAACCTTGTTCGCGGTCTTGATATCGGGAAGCGCCTTCATAACAGGCGACCTGCCGTATAACTCGCCCGGCGACTTCATCCAGCGGAACGCGATGCAGGGCGACACCGGGAATGTTCCCGAAGCCAAAGGCTCAGGCGCGCCGCGTTCTTTGAGAAGGGCAGTGTATTGATAAACGCCGCCTTCGGGCAGGATACTTTCCAGCACTGCAAAGCGCGCCTGCGGGTCGCGCTCCCCTTCCCGCGCAATGTCCGCCGGAATTTCCGCGGACGGATAGCGGTCTTTTATCTGCGCGAGCGTGATTTTCATCTCGCGGAACGAGCCGTCGAGATAACCGCCCGCGCCTTCCTCCAGCACAATGT
>QFNK01000151.1 GCA_003240795.1 Micavibrio aeruginosavorus
ATGGATCGATGCGGAAAACGCGCTGATCGCCAAGCTGTCCGCGAAGGATCAGGAAAGCTTTTTCATCATGCGTAACAAGCATTCGATCATCCGCGCGGTCGAGGTTGTGGAGCGCGATGTCGGCGCGGCGGTCAAATCCTGCGGCAAGGCAAATCCTGATATGAAGGACAAGATGACGTCGCGTTTCGACCAATGGAAGGATGCGGTCAATCCTATCCTCGACACGGCGCGCAAATCGCTGGAGCGTGAAATCAACGAGCAGAAAATCGTCGATGTCGGCGCGGCCAAGAACGTCTTGAAGCTCAACGATGCCGCCTATAAGGACGGCGAAAAGAATATGAAGAAAGTGCCTATTTCCACCAAGGAAGCGTGTGAAGGCCTTCTCGCCAGCATGAACCGCACCGAAGACGACATGGTGACGCTCCTCCAGCAGACGCTTCTTCCCGAAAGCGTGATCCGCAAGCGCAGCGACGATGCGGACAAGGCAGAGGGCAAGAAAAAAGAATCCGCAAAGCCTGATGAAAAGAAAAAGGCCGAGTAGCATCCCGTCATGAAAATCCTGCAAGTCATGGCCGGCGGCGAGCATGGCGGAGCCGAGACGGCGTATGTCGACATCACCATTGCCATGCATGACGCCGGTTTCGAGGTCGAGGCCGTGACACGTCCCAACGACGTGCGCGTTCCCGCATTGGAAAAGGCGGGCATCAAGGTACATACATTGCCGTTCGGCGGGCCTGTCGATGTGTTCACGACATGGAAGCTTTCCCGCATCATCAAGAAGTTCGAGCCGAGCATCGTGCAGACATGGATGACGCGCGCGACGCAGAAAACGCTGAACTGGAACGCCCTGAAGACGCCGAAACCTTATCTGGTCGTTGCGCGTCTTGGCGGGTACTACAAGATCAAGAATTTTTCCTCCGCCGATTATTTCGTCGCGAACACGCCGGAATTGAAACAGCACATCATGAACGGCGGCATCGCGGAAGACCGCATACGCATGATCACGAATTTCGCGCCGCGCGAAGTTGCCGATACGGTTGTTGAAAAATCCGATCTGGATACGCCATCGAGCGCGCCCGTGCTGCTCGCGCTTGGGCGGCTTCACAAGAACAAGGCGCATGACATCCTTATCCGCGCGGCCGCGTTGCTGCCCGGCGTGTATGTCTGGATCGCGGGTGAGGGGGAAGACCGCGCGGCGCTTGAAAAACTTGCCGCCGACCTCGGAGTTTCAGAGCGCGTCAAATTCCTCGGATGGCGCACCGACCGCGCCGCGTTGATGCAGGCGTGCGATATCTGCGTCTTTGTCTCCCGCGTGGAGCCGTTTGGAAATGTCTATGTGCAGGCGTGGCAGTCCCGCGTTCCCGTGATCGTTTCTGATGCCAGCGGCATGAAGCAATTCTGCCGCCCGGACGAGGACTGCGTGATGGTGCCGGTCGAAAATCCCGAGGCGACCGCATCCGCCGTGCGCCGCGTTCTGGCGGATACGGCGCTGGCGGAGATTATTGTCACCAACGGTTACCGCCGTTTCGAGGAAGAATTCACGAAAGAACGCTGCGTCGCCGCCTACAACGATTATTACATCGAAATCCTTACGCGCGAGGGGATTCTGTAGCGCAGGCCTTTGGCGCGCTGTGCAGCGCGTGGAGTTGTTTTACCATCAGATAAAGCAAAACCATCGCCCCCGCCTGATGCAGGGCGGCAAGGGGGATCGATACCTGCGACATCACCGTCGCGATGCCCAGCCCGACCTGAATGAAAATCATGCCCATCAGGTGCGGGTTTTTCATTCGCATGGCGAAGGTCAGCACGGCGGCAAGCGCGGCAATCGCGATCCAGCGGTGGAAGAACTGCACCGCGCCCGGGTCGTGCAGCACGGCGGACAGGCCGGTGACTTCCGGCGGTATCCAGTGGGCGTCCATCTTCGGCCATGTGTTGTAGAGCATCCCGCCATCGAGACCCGCGGTAAACGCGCCCCATGTGATGGTGATGGCCAGCAGGGCGAAAGCGATCCAGCCGTGGCGTTTCTGGCAGAAGGTGCCGCCCGCGTTCTTGTGCGCCCTGAAATCAAACGCCACCCACAGCGTCACGCAGAAGATCAGCATGGCGAGGAGCAGATGGGCGGCCAGGCGGAAATGGCTGACGTCCGGACGGTCAACGAGGCCGCTTGCGACCATGTACCATCCCATCACGCCCTGTGCCCCGCCGAGGGCAAGTATGCCCAGGAGTTTGGGTTTGTACCCGTGCGGGATCTGCCCCTTTACCCAGAACCAGAGGAGCGGCAGGGCAAAGGCAAGCCCGATCAGCCGTCCCCACAGGCGGTGAAACCATTCCCAGAAAAAGATCTCCTTGAAATCGGCCATGCCCATCCAGCTGTTCTTTTGGATGAATTCGGGGGTTTGTTTGTAGAGGCCGAAGACGCGCTCCCACTCCGCGTCCGAAAGGGGCGGGATTGCGCCGATCAGGGGCTTCCATTCCACCATCGACAAGCCGGATTCCGTCAGGCGCGTGATCGCGCCGATAACGGCCATGGCGAAGACCATGGCGGCGGTAAAGAAAAGCCAGTTGCGAATGTTTTTATGGGGCATTGTTGACAAATCCATGATGGATGAGATTTATAACGCATTATGAGCGAAGACAAGGCCGGACGGCACACGACAGACGTTATCATTATCGGCGCGGGCCCCGTGGGGCTGTTTGCGGTGTTCGAGCTTGGGCTTTTGGACATGAAATGCCATTTGGTGGACATTCTGGACAAGCCGGGCGGCCAATGCGCGGAGCTGTATCCCGAAAAGCCGATTTACGATATTCCGGCCTGGCCCGTGATTACGGGGCAGGACCTGACCGACCGCCTGCTGGAGCAGATCGCGCCGTTCAATCCGACCTTTCATTTCGGCCAGATGGCGGAAAAACTGACCAAGCTTGAGAACGGCAACTGGGAGCTGACGACCAGTGAAGGCACCCTGCTCGAAGCGCCTGTTATTGTCATTGCCGCAGGGGGCGGATCATTCGTCCCGAAGAAGCCATCATTGCCAGGCCTGGACGAGCATGAAGGCAAGAGCGTCTTTTACGCCGTGCGCAAAATGGAACAATTCCGCGGCAAAAACATCCTGATCGCCGGCGGCGGGGATTCCGCGCTCGACTGGGCGCTCAATCTGCACCCGCTGGCCGAAAGCGTCTCCCTGATCCACCGCCGCGACGATTTCCGCGCCGCGCCGGATTCCGTGAACAAGATGCGCGAACTTGTCGGCACCGGTAAAATGAAACTGCACATCGCCGACCTGAAAGGCGTTCATGCGCAGGACGGCATTCTTGCCGGCCTTATCGCGCACAACAAGGAAATCGGTGAGCACATCATTCCCGCCGACACGCTGCTGGCGTTTTACGGCCTGACCATGAAGCTCGGCCCGATTGCGGAGTTCGGTTTGAACCTCCACGAAAACCTGATCCCCGTGGATACTGAAAAATTCGAAACCCAGACCCCGGGCATTTTCTCCATCGGCGATATCAACTGGTACCCCGGCAAGTTGAAACTGATCCTCTCCGGCTTCCACGAGGCGGCCCTGATGGCGCAGCAGGCGTTCCGGTACGTCTATCCGGAAAAGAAGCTTCGGTTCCAGTATACGACCTCGTCTTCCGCGCTTCAGGAAAAGCTTGGCGTGAACGACAAAGCCGCTTAAACTCTGCCCCGCATGGCCAAATTCGATATTATCTCCGCCGCCGGGCGCGCCTATCAGACGAGCTGGAGCGAGCGGCGTTACCTGCTCCGGCTTGCGGCCTTTCCGTTCCTGATCAAGCTTGTCTGCCTTGTGCTTGCGGGCGCGCTTGCCGGTGACGGCAATCTCCTGCGCTTTTACCTCATCATGGTTCCGGCCTATCTCGCCGAGGGGTGGATGCTGTCGCATTACGTGCGGTTCCTGACGCTGGGGCAGCGCTGGCCGTTCCGCCCGTCCGGTGACATGGACGCCGATATGGAGCAGTTCGCGGGGCGCCTGCGCGGTGTTCTGAGCGGCATGATCGTCTATACGCTGATCAACATGGGTATTGGTCTTTTCACGGCTGTGGCGGCCTATTACCTCGCCCCTTACATGCCGTCCGCGGCGAATGAGGAAATAGCGGAGGTGCCCGCCGGCATCGCGCTCTTCTCCCTGCTGTCCATCGTGTTTCTTTTCTGGGGCATTCGTTTGCTCTGGCTTTATGTGCCGTTCGCGATGAATCAGGGCGCGCGGGGTTATTTGCACACGCTGCGCGGTTTTAATACGTCCGTTTACATGATCGGCCTCTGGCTTGCCTGCCTGTTGCCGTTCTTTATGGTTCTTCAGCTCGCGGCCGCGCTGTTCGCCGCGCCGGTGGCCGCTGCCTTTGGCGCCGATGCCGGAAACTTCGTCATTCTGTTTCTGACCGTGATCACGGCGACTCTGAAAGGCCTTGTCGTGACGGCGGGCATCACTTATGCGTTGAATGAAATTTTTACGGGTAAGCGTTCATGAAAATCATCGTGACAGATCAGGACGGCGCCGTTCACGAGCTGGAAGCCATCGAAGGCTGGCGCGTGATGGAAATCATCAAGGATCACGGCCTGCCCATCAAGGCGGAGTGCGGCGGATGTTGCGCCTGTGGGACTTGCCACGTCTATGTGGACGATGAGTGGGTGGACAAACTCTATCCCATGCGTGATGACGAGCAGGACGCCCTGGACACGGCGTTCGACGTCACCGACCGTTCCCGCCTGTCATGCCAGATCATTATGAGCGAAGAGCTTGACGGGCTGAAAGTCACGCTGGCGCCGGGGTCGGAATTGTAATTTAATTGACATAATTTTCCAGTTTCTTTAAAAATGCATCATGGCAACAGCCTTTGACGCGTCCAAAATTCAAGAAGCAGCTGATATCATTCAAAAAATGATTGATCGGGTGTTGGGTCACGGCCGCAGCCGCATTGCTGAACTTCCCGGCGAGAACGGCCTCTCTAGCGAATTCTGGGGCAGTCTGCAAATCGATGAGGGGATGCGGCATTCGTTTGAGAATACGCCGCTTGCCAAAAGGCTGATCCATTCCGACATCGCGCAATATGATCTCCGCGCCGACACCAACCAGACATTGCCCAAATTCATTACATCCGTTCTGCATATCGGATTGATAGCAAGAGGGGGCGGCCAGCCTCCGTCCGGCGGGAACATCTTTCACAGCGTGCTTACCAATTTCGCGAGCCTGCAGGAGCAT
>QFNK01000152.1 GCA_003240795.1 Micavibrio aeruginosavorus
ATTAAAAGATTAAAATAATTTGCAGCCAACATTTCGTCTCGAATCCGCGGCTGGCTGTAAAACGCCTTTGACCCGCTGGAGAAGTCATTTTTATCATAAGAAAGCGGATTTCCTCCGTGATCCACATATACTTTAGTTGTGCCAAATTCAACGCAACAACCTTTTGCGACAAACTCATGGAGCAAATCATAAGTTTGATTCAATAACTGCATGCTCTCCACATCTCCACCTGTATCTGGATGGAGGCTTTTAGCAGCGTTATTTCGTGCTTTTTTTAAACTAGATAATGACTGTAGAGATTTCTCAGGGAAGAACTCGGGAGTTCTATTCCAGATATGCTTGACGTAAGAGTAGTTATTTTTTTGTGGAATCTGCCTACTTACGACGTATCTTTCAAGTATCTTATCTCTTTGGATAGCATCCAAAGAGAACCACTTTTCATACGCTTTAAAAACTAAATCATGAGCATCTAGTCTATCCGCTACCCTTAATCTTATTGAGGCGAAATATGTTAGGGCTTCACGGAGCCCCCAAAACGAGTCTAAGCCTTCATCCTCATAAATTTTAGAAACATATTGGGTTTTTGAAGCAAGCGTATTATTCATAATGCACAAACTTAAGCTGGAACATCTTCCAAGCTAATGACGATCTTCTTATCTATGATTACAATCAGACCTTTGTACAACCTATTTGCAGGAAAAAAATAGGCTAAGCCAGATCAAAACTTATACATTTCCTTACAGACTTTTTATGCTATAAATTATGCTATAAAAAATTATCTTTATTTTACAACAAGGTAAGAATTATACGCCGCACTCGAAATGCGGCATAGGCGCAAGTCTATCGGGGGTTCGAATCCCCCCTGCCCGCCATAACTATCAGACAACCTTCCTTGTATTGTGCAAAAACTCTTCAACGACCTGTTTGAGCTTTTCCGCCTGCGCAGAGAGTTCCTTTGCCGAAGAATTCACCCCATCTGCCGTATTCCCCGTCTGCTGAACGGCGCCAGTCACTTCGGTGATATTCTGACGAACCTGTTCCGTTCCAGAAGAGGCTTCTTCTATATTCCGGGCTATTTCCCGTGTTGCAACGGACTGTTCCTCAACAGCGGCAGAAACAGCCGTGTTTGCGCAGTCTATTTCCTGAATTTTCTCCGTTACGGCCCTGATGCCCACAACGGCACTGTCCATCGCTGACTGAATATCACGAACGTAAAGCCCAACTTCTTCCGTAGCCTTCCCTGTTTGCTGAGCGAGTGATTTGACTTCACTGGCCACAACAGCGAACCCCTTCCCCGCATCACCCGCGCGCGCCGCCTCGATCGTAGCATTGAGGGCAAGAAGATTGGTTTGGTTTGCGATATCCTCGATCAATTCGACGGCACGCGATATTTTTGCAACCGCCTGCTGAAGATTATCAACTTTTCCTGAAACATCTTCCGTCACGACAATGGTATCGCTTGCAACCTTTGCGGCCCGCGTCACTTGCACACTGATCTCGGAGATGGAGGCCGTCAGCTGTTCCGAGGCTGCGGAAACCATCTGCACGTTGTTGGACGCTTCCGCCGCCGCCGAAGAAACAAGGGATGATTTCGTACCAGTTTCTATAGCCATCTTCCTCATTTCTTCAGATGACACGCTGAGTTTCTGGGCAGAATTGGCAACATAAGAGACAACCTCTTCCACATTCCTTTCAAATATGTCCGTCACAGCCGAAAAGTCAGTCACCTTTCCCTGAATAGATTCCAGCGCCTTGTTGACCGTCCTGCTCGCATTGAGGAATGTACCCTGCATACCCGTTTCGATGATTTTACGGTAATAATGATTGCGGCTCACGTGATCCATACAGGCCTGTGACTCGCGAACATAGGAATCGCATCTGTCGATCATGTCGTTAATGGCGTACAAAAGCTCAGCCAGATCCCCGCCGCAGGATATGTCCATAATTCTGGCTTCAAAATCGCCCGCCGCCGCGCGATTAACGACATTCAACGCTTTCTGTATCGCATGATTTTTGCTTTCGCCGAAAAACAAGACCTTTTGCTCTCCTAGAGTGTGCGCCATATTAAACCCCCATCGAGAACATAAGCTGGTTGAAAGTCATATTACTGTCCTTCAGCATGCCGTTTATACGCCGCATAGAGGCGTCGATACTCTCCTGTGCCCCCACATGCGTAGCCTCGATGGACAACAACTCGCTGTACAAAGGTATAATACGCTCGTTCAGCACTTTGCGGTTCGGCACACGCCTGTTGGAGTGGTAACCAACAACGTTTCCGCCGCTATCGTAACTGGGCGTCACATGCGCAAAGACCCAGTAATTATCGCCGTTACTGGAACGGTTATTGACATATGCAAAAAGCTCCTTGCCCTCTTTGATCGTACTCCAGAGCAGACGGAACACGCATTTGGGCATTTCAGGATGGCGGATAATATTATGCGGCTTGCCGATGCATTCTTTTTCGGAAAGCCCGGCAAGACGGTAGAATGTCCTGTTGCCATATATTAATTTTCCGTGAATATCCGTCTTTGAAACGATGATTTCGTCTCCGGAAAAATCGGCTTCCTTGCCTGATAGAAAAACATCCGCGCGCATGACAAACCCCTTTCTCAATTTGGGTTGCGTTTTGCAGTTAACTAGTAGGATAATTGCTGTAACGGTTACAGGGGCAAGGGAAATACGAAAATGACATATCGCATCGGTGAGTTATCAAAACTAACCGGCTATAGCGTGGAAAGCATCCGTCACTACGAGAAAATGGGCCTGTTAAAAACCCCTCCGCGTACAGAATCCGGCCAGCGCGTTTACAGCGAAAATCATCTGGAAATTCTTTATGCGATAAAAACATTCCGCGAGATAACATTCGGCTTACAGGACATAAGCGAGCTTATCAAATCTGCCCAGAACGGAAATTTCTGCGAAAATCTTCAAGACCTTCACGGCAAATACGCCCTGCTGATCAGCGAAAAAAAGAAGGAGCTCGAGGCCAATGAAAAAGCCCTTATGCAGGTGATGCTCGCCTGTGTCGAATGCCCTTCCAAGACAAACTGTCTCACAAAAAACTGTCCCCTCCTTAAAAACAGGCATTAACCCAAGCGCAAGTTGAAACAGCACTCCCTTGCGAAGGAAAAAGCAGGCCGGCGCGTATTATTTTGGGTTGCCATCTGGTTTTTTGACCAAACGGTCTATTTGATTTGGGAAAATTGGTGTAATGTGTGACGCATTATGGCGTTCGCCCTCGCTTTCGGAGCTTATTTTTAATGAAAAAACATACTGTTATCCCAGCCCTGCTTGTTGCCGCATTGTTGTCGGGATGCTCTTTGATCCCTGAATATAACCGCCCTGTAACGGACTCCCCGGCCGGCTGGAACGAGGCAGACGCGTCAAACCCGACCGTCATCGCCCGCGACTGGTGGAAAAATTTTGAAAGCGCCGAGCTGAACACCATGATGGCCGAAGCACTGGCCAACAACAACGACCTCGGCGCGGCGATCCAGCGCGTCGAACAGGCTCGCGCCCTCGCCCGGGTGGCAGGCGCCCCGCTCCTCCCGTCCGTTGATGCGACAGGCTCCGGCGGCTGGCAACGCAACGATCCCGCGACCGGCAAAACCATATCCGATTCCACAGGCTCCGCCGGGCTGACGGTCGGGTACGAGCTGGACATTTTCGGCCTGAACCGCGCAAGCCTGACGGCCGCCGAAGCGGACGCGAAAGCCTCCGAATATGACCGTGATGCCATCGCCCTGATCGTGATGGGTGATGTCGCCAAAACCTACTTCTCGGTACTCAGCCTGGAAGAGCGCATGAACATTGCCGACCAGAATTTGGAAAGCGCGCGCGAACTCCTCCGCATCGTCAACGCCCGTTTCGATGCAGGTGCGACAACGGCTCTGGACGTGTCCCAGCAGAAAGCGGACCTTGCAACGACCGAGGCCGCGCGCACCACAGTTGAACAACAGTTGAAAGCCGCCAAGACATCGCTTGCCGTCCTCCTTGGAAAGGCACCGCAGAACCTGACGGTGCAGGCCAAGGATCTTCGCACGCTTCCCGTCCCGTCCATCGCGCCCGGCCAGCCTTCCACACTGCTTGAGCGCAGACCCGATATCCGCAATGCCGAAGCAGGCCTGATCGCCGCCAATGCCGATATCGGCGCGGCGCGCGCAGCCTTCTTCCCGAGGCTTAACATCGGCCTCGATGCCGGTATCGCCGCAACGCCTATCGGCGACCCTGCGACGAAAACGCTCTCGCTTCTGGCAGGCCTGACGGCTCCGATCTTCAAGGGCGGCCTTCTGGAAGGAAACCTCGCCTTTTCCAAAGCGCGCAAGGAAGAGCTGGTCGAGAATTACCGCAAGACGGTTCTGGTATCGTTCAAGGATGTCGAAGACTCCCTTGCCGCGGTCAAGGCGTCGACACAGCGTGAGAAATCACTGGAAACGGCCATGGCGGAGGCACGCAAGGCCTATAACCTCTCCCTCCAGCAATATGACGTCGGAACGATCGACTTCCAGATTCTTCTTGATGCGCGTCAGACGATGCTGGCCGCCGAAGACAGCTTCCTCCAGACGAAGAACGAGCGTCTGGCAGCAGCCGTTGATCTTTACAAGGCCCTTGGCGGCGGATGGAGCGAAGGCTCAAAAATTCCGGCTCAACAACCGGCCCCTGCCGCGCAGCAATCCGCAACACCGCCGCAGCAAATCAAGCCGCAATCAGAACAAGCAGAATAAAAAAACCGGGGCAATGCCCCGGTTTTTCTTTAGCAATTATGCGGCTTTTCGCTGCTTTTGTGCACCGGAACGCAGGGCTTCCAGCGCGGCCTTTGTCATGGCCGGAAGATCGGCGGGCCAGCGGCCCGTGATAAACTGTCCGTCCTTTACGCATTCCTCATTTTTATACGTGGCGCCGGCCTCGCTGACTTCATCCTCGCATTCGGGCCATGCCGCAATCGCGCGTCCGTCGATGACATCGGCCTTGGCCAGCAATTGCGGACCGTGGCAGATCGACGCGACAGGACGGCCGTTTGCACAGAAGTCACGAACGAAGGCAACGGCCTCCTCTTCCTTCTTAAGCTTTTCAGGCGCTTTCCCACCGGGGATGTAAAGCATCGCATAATCCGATGGCTCCGCATCCTCGATCTTCATTGTTTTCTTCAGGCCGGAACCGTTTTTGCCCTTGAATTCACCGCCGTCCGGCGTCAGGACATCGACCTGATATCCTTCTT
>QFNK01000153.1 GCA_003240795.1 Micavibrio aeruginosavorus
CAGGCCGAGCGCTTCGGTCACGGCGAAGCCGAAGATCAGCGTGCCGAACAGGTTGCCTTGAACGGATGGGTTACGGGATACAGCTTCGTTGAAGGAGCTGAAGATTTTTCCGAGCGCAAGACCGATACCTAGGATCGGGAGCAGGGCGAGTGCTGCAGAAAGAATTTTGATTGATTCGATATCCATTTTTTTCCTCTTTAGGTTTTGGTTTAAAGGTTGAAACTTCTAGTGTGCCATTTCGACTGTATCGCGAAGATAGATACATGTCAGAAGGGCGAAAACATATGCCTGAACGAAAGCTACAAAGATCTCGAAGCCGATCAGCATGACGTTGAACAGCATCGGGCCAAGGCTTCCCAGCATTCCGGCAACGCCGGCGCCGACCATCATGACCGAGAAACCGGCGATGACTTTCACCATCAGGTGTCCGGCGAGCATGTTGATGAACAGACGCAGGGACAGCGTGACAGGACGGCTGAGGTAGGAGATGATCTCGATCGGAACGATCAGCGGTGCAATCCAGAGCGGCACGCCTGGCGGGCAGAACAGCTGAAGGAAATGCAGGCCGTGCTTCACAAAGCCCATGAAAGAAACAAAAAAAAAGATGATAAGTGCAAGAACGCCTGTAACGGCGATATGGCTCGTAAATGTAAACGATCCCGGGATCATGCCGAGCAGGTTTCCGAGCAGAACGATCATGAACAGCGTGAACACAAACGGGAAATACATCATGCCTTTTTCGCCCACGTTCTCGCGGACAAGGCTGGAGATGAATTTATAAAGCCCTTCGGCAACCAGTTGTCCGCGGGTCGGCACCAAGGCCTTGCGGCGCATGGCAAGCGTCAAAAGCGCGATCGAAAGCACCGTTCCGATCGTCATCCAGAGGGCTGAATTGGTAAAGGATAGGTCGACACCGCCAAGGGAAAGCGGGACGAGGGGCTGAATTTCAAACTGGTGAATAGGGTTCGCCACGTTTTACAGTCTCTCTAGTTATCTATGATTCATTTTTCGAGGGTTTTCTATCGGTTTTCTCCGCGGATTGCAAGCCGTTAGAACCGATTGCCGTACCCAAATTTCGCGATAATTTATACAGGTTGAAAAAAGCGGCCACGATCCCCAAAATCACGAATACAATCAGTATGCTAGGAGCCGTATCAAAATAAGCGTCAAGGGCCCATCCCATCAGGCCGCTCCCCAGCAAAACGCCAAGCATTTCCATAAATGCACGAATGCCAAGGGACATCTCTTTGTTATATTTTGCAACGGGCTCGGGATTCTGAGCCAACTGGCGTGCTTTCGCCTCGGCCACTTCCTTCTCAAGGTCGTTCAAACGGTTATCCAATATATCGGTCTCTCAATAAGGCGTTATTCGGCGGCTTCCAGGAAGTCCATCTGCTTGTTCAGGTCGACGGAAACCAGTTGGGATACGCCGCGTTCTGACATCGTAACACCGTACAGGCGGTGCATGCGGGCCATTGTCAGGCGGTGGTGGGTGATGATGAGGAAGCGTGTCTGGCCGTTCTGAACGATATCGTCGAGCAGGTTGCAGACGCGGTCCACGTTCGCATCGTCCAGCGGCGCGTCAATCTCGTCGAGGACGCAGATCGGCGACGGGGTCGTCAGGAACATGGCGAAGATCAGCGCAATGGACGTCAGCGTCTGCTCCCCGCCTGAAAGGAGGGAGAGCGACTGCAGCGTCTTGCCCGGAGGCTGTGCGTAAATTTCAAGCCCCGATTGGAGCGGGTCATCGGATTCGATGAGTTTCAAATATGCCGCGCCGCCGTTAAACAACTTGCCGAACAGCTTGACGAAGTGTCCGTTGACGACATCAAACGCCGCCGTCAGACGCTCACGCGCTTCCTTGTTCAGTTTGTTGATGCCTTCACGAAGCTCCTCGATCGCCTGGATAAGGTCATCGCGCTCGCGGAAAATCGTACCAAGTTCTGTTTCAAGGTCCGTGGCTTCTTCCTCAGCCTGCAAATTCACGGGACCGATCTGGTCGCGTTCGCGCACGAATTTTTCTTTCTGCGATTTCAGCGGCTCAAGCGTCGGCAGCGGGCCTTCTTCCGTAAAGCTGGCCGCCGTAGCATGTTCTTTCAGCTCGGCCGGCTGACATTCGAACTGCTCGACGATTGCCGTCACTATATGCTCCAGCTGTTCCTGTCCGGCGGACACGAGCGCCTGTGCATGGGCGCGGGCTTCGCGCGCTTCGGTCAGGCTGTTTTCGGCCTCCTTCAACGCACGCGTTGTATCGGCGAGTTCACCTTCCACCTTGGCAAGGTTTTCTGCGGCCGTGTCACGCAGCTTGTCATGCGCGGACAATTTGGTCATCAACGTATCGCGCGTGCCGTCGAGCGTATCCGGCTGTGCGCTCAGCTCCGTTACGCGTTCGCTGAGCGAAGCTTCACGTGTTTGAAGGTCTTTCAGGCGCTCGCGAGAACGGATGGAACGGTTGGTATGGTGATTGCGCTCATCCGCAATAACATGCATGCGGGCACGGCGGCGGCCTTGCTCCTGTTGCAACTGGTCAAGATTGCGGACGGCATAGTTCAGGCCGTCACGTGCCTCGATCAATGTCGCGCGAAGCTGTTCGACTTCGGCCGCGTGCGCGGCCATCATGTCTTCGTTGTAAGCCGTAAGCTCGCCCTGATGCTTTTCAACCGACGCGCCATAAGTGGCGATATCTTCATCGGTGAGTTTCAGCGTTTCTTCTATTTTTGCAATCTCGGCGAACAGGCCGGAGCGCTGTTCGGTCAGGCGGTTCAGTGTCGATTGCTTACCGCTCAGTTCCTGATCCTTGCGGCGAAGATCGCTGCGAAGCGTATCAAGTTCCTGCTGCATCTGACGCTGGCGTGCGTCATTCGACTGGGCCGTTTCGGCGGCGGCGGCGTAGCGTGCCTCGACATCCGGCTGCTCTTTCTGCAGGTCTTCGAGGCGGTTTCTCTGTTGCATCTGGATCGCATGGCGGTCGGATGCATTGGCCTTGATATGAAGCCCGTCCCAACGCCAGTAAGCGCCTTCCAGCGAAACAATGGACTGGCCTGGCTTCAACGTTGGCGCGGCTTGCTCCCCTTGCACGTTCGTGTCGACGACGGCAATAAAGGACAAAGCGCGTTTCAGGTAAATCGGCGCCTGTACATGCGGCTCCAGCTTGCGTGCGCCAGCAGGCAGTGCGGGGGCATCGATATCCTGCTCCCCAAATTCCATCCAGACGGACGGCGCGTTTGAATCGCGTGACGCCATAAGCGTATCGCCCAGTGCGCGGGAGAGCGCTTTTTCAAAACCCTTGTCCGGCTTGATATCGTCCAGAACCGGTTTGAACAGGCTCTGCGTGTCGGAATTCAGAATGCGTTCCAGCGCTTTGACTTCCGATCCGATCTCGGAACGGCGGCGTTCGGCTTCCTGACGCTCGGCGCGGGCAGCTTCGAGCTGCTCGCGGGCATCCTTCAAATCCTGTTCCGCCTTTTCAACGGAGGAACGCAGGTTGGTCGTCTCCTCCTCAAGCGAAACGATGGAGACTTTCAGGTTTTCAACTTCCGCGTTGTCCTCGAATTGCGAACGCGCGCGGGCGAGGTCGGATTCCAGCTTTTCCTTACGCTCCTGCGCTACGAGGAGGCGCGATTTGTCGGCATTCACCTGTTGCTCGATCTGCTGGCGCGCGGCGCGCGTTTCCGCTGTCTTCTGCATGAAGGCTTCATATTCCGCCTCCAGCTTCAAGACCTTTTCTTCGAGCTCGGCCTTGATCGCCTGCTTTTGCGAAAGATCTGAATCCTCGTTGCGGCGGCTTTCCGAAAGGATGCGTTCTTCCTCTTCCAGACGCGTGATGACGTTCTGGCTTTCTGACAGCATCTGCTCTTCATGCTGGCGGTCGGCCGTCGTCTGCTTGAGCTGCGCCTTTGCATCGTCAAGCTGGCTGCGAAGCGCCTGTTGCTGGTCTTCAAGACGTTGAAGCTCCATCTTATGCGCTTGCAGGGCGGCGGCGGCTTCCGCTTCCGCGCGGCGCAGGGCGGGAAGGTCTTCGGCTTGTGCGTTCTGCGTGCGAGTCAGCTGTACGACCGTCGCCATATGCGTGGCGACATGGCTTTCCGCCTCTCCGAACTGCTTTCTTGAATGATCGACGCGGTCAACCTGCATCCGCCATTCCAGATAGGCGATGGTGGTCTCCAGTTCCTTGATCTGCGCGGACAGGTTCTTATATTTTTGCGCCTGACGCGTTTGTTTTTTCAGCGTGTTGTAACGACCTTCCATACTGCCGACGAGGTCCTGCACACGCTGCAGATTCTGGTCGGCCGCGCGAAGGCGAAGCTCGGCTTCATGGCGGCGGACATACAGGCCGGAAACGCCGGCGGATTCTTCGAGGACAAGGCGGCGTTCCTGCGGCTTCGCATTGATCATCGCCGTAACGCGCCCTTGGGACACCAGCGCCGGGGAGTTTGCCCCGGTGACCGTGTCTGCGAACAGCATCTGCACATCACGCGCGCGGCAGACCTTGCCGTTGATCCGGTAGACGGAGCCATGGTCGCGTTCGATGCGGCGCGTCACTTCGATCTGGTCTGAATCGTTGTACGCGGGTGGCGCCGTGCGGGTGGAGTTGTTCAGGAGAAGAGAAACTTCGGCAAAATTACGCGCGGCGCGTGAGGCAGTACCGTTGAAAATGACATCTTCCATCCCGCCGCCGCCGGAGCGCATGCGCTTGGCGGAGTTTTCACCCATCACCCAGCGTAGCGCCTCGACCGTGTTCGATTTGCCGCAGCCGTTCGGCCCGACGATACCCGTCAAGCCGGGACCGATTTCCAGCTCCGTCTTGTCGACGAAGGACTTGAAACCACTGAGGCGTATTTTTTCGAACTGGATCATTATACTCTGCCGTTTCTTTTCCTGACCGGCTTATTCAACGGCCGGAACGGCACCAACGGCATCGTTCGTCACTTTGCGGAACACACGCTCGAACTCTGCCAGAGGCTGCGCGCCTTGGATGATTTCCGCACC
The DNA here is from genome assembly GCA_003240795.1 of Micavibrio aeruginosavorus. Lineage (GTDB taxonomy): Bacteria > Pseudomonadota > Alphaproteobacteria > Micavibrionales > Micavibrionaceae > Micavibrio_A > Micavibrio_A aeruginosavorus_B. The sequence goes on from QFNK01000153.1 coordinate 4,990, forward strand.
GTCATTGATGATGAAAGTCGGCGTGGCCGCAATCTTCCATTTTTCCTTGGCGACCTGCATGCTTTCGGCAACCTTGAGCTTCAGGTTCGGTTCTTCCTGGCAGGCTTCAAACGTCGCATCGCTCATACCGGCGAGTTTCGCGTTCTGCTTCAGGATTTCCATGTAGTTGATACC
>QFNK01000154.1 GCA_003240795.1 Micavibrio aeruginosavorus
TGGAGCGGTTTACGTCGCAAGGATGTGCGTACTGCCCGCCTGCGGACGCGCTGCTTGGCAAGTTGATCCAGCAGCCGGGGATCATCGGCCTTGCGTGTCATGTCGATTATTTTCATGTCACGAAAAACTCCCTAGGCCAGCCTTTCTGCACGCGCCGCCAGAACAATTACGGGCGGATGCTTGGCAACCGGCCGCGCTATACGCCGCAACTGGTCGTCAATGGGCAGAAAGACCTGATCGGGTATGAGGCGTCGAAGGTCAGCGCGGCGATCATGAAGGCGCGCGCGAAAAAGGCCGCGAACATTCCGATGACGCAGGATGCGCGCGGATGGTACAGCGCGGCGATGCCGCCGATGGATTTGCAGGGGGCGCCCGTGCGTGTTTGGATGGCGGTTTATGATGCCCCCCACCGTCAGGCGATGACGGAAGGGAATAATCTGGGTAAGATGGTCACGTATTACAATGTCGTCCGCCGTATCGACGATCTGGGCCCGTGGGACGGGTCGCCGGCATTGCGCAGCATAGATCCGCATTTCGGTCCGGGGAGCGGCGGCTTCGCCCTTGTGGCGCAGAATGAAGTGACGGGCGAGATTGTTGCCGCGGGGAAAGTTGAGCGATAGAATGAAGAGAGAAAGATTTAAACTGCCATGCTCCGTGTTTCTTCTTCTACGCAGAGAAGACGAGATATTACTTTTGCGGCGTGAGAAAACAGGCTGGATGGATGGTTATTACAGCGTTCCTGCGGGAGCAATTGACGGAAATGAAGAGGCGTCCTTGGCTGCTTGCCGTGAGGCAAAGGAAGAATCCTGCGTTGTTTTGAACAAAGAAGACTTAAGTTTAAAGCATGTTATTCATTGTTATACCGATGGTGATGAATGGATGGGGGTATTCTTTGCGGCAACGGAATATCAAGGTGTGCCTTCTATCGGCGAACCTGAAAAGCACGCGGATATGCATTGGTGCAAGGTTAATGCGCTCCCAGAAAAAATGATCCCGTATGTTCGTCAGGCAATAGAAAATATCGAACGGGATATTGCTTTTTCTACATATGGTTGGAATTAGTGTGCTGACGCCCAGCTTTTGCCCGAGCCTGCTTCGGCGATCAGTGGCACGTCGAGTTTTACGACATTTTCCATGATGTGGCGGACGAGCTTTGAGGTTTCTTCAAGCTCCGCCTCGGGCACTTCAAAAATCAGTTCGTCGTGCACCTGCAACAGCATTTTTGCCTTGAGGTTTGCTGCCACCAGAGCAGGCGGGATTTTCGCCATCGCTTTTTTCATGATGTCGGCGGCGGTGCCTTGCAGGGGGGCGTTGATTGCCTGACGTTCCGCGCCGGCGCGCCATCCGGGGTTGGAAGCGTTGATGTTCGGGATATAGCATTTGCGTCCCAGAAGCGTTCTGACATAGCCGTGCTTGCGCGCTTCGTCTTTCGTGCGCTCCATGTAGTCCTGTATCTCGCTGAACGTCGACAAATAGCGTTTGATGAAAGCGCTCGCTTCGCCTGCCGAGGTGCCGAGCTGCTGCGCGAGGCCCCAGCCTGAGATGCCGTAGATGATGCCGAAATTGACGGCCTTTGCCTGACGGCGGATTTCGGGCGTGACCTGTTCGAGCGGTACGCCGAAGACCTGCGAGGCGGTGAGGGCGTGAATGTCCACGCCGTCGCGGAAGGCCTGTTTCAAGGCCTGGACGTTCGCCATTTCTGCGGCGAGGCGCAGTTCGACTTGCGAATAGTCGACAGACAGCAGGACATGCCCTTCTTCCGCAACGAAGGCTTCGCGGATCTTGCGGCCTTCCTCGGTGCGGATCGGAATATTCTGAAGGTTCGGGTCGGAGGAGGAGAGGCGGCCCGTGCTGGTGCCCGCCATGGAAAAAGACGTATGAACCCGGCCCGTTTTCGGATTGATCTGTTCCTGCAGGGCATCGGTGTATGTGCTCTTCAGTTTGGAAAGGCCGCGCCATTCAAGGATTTTGGTGACAATCTGATGTCCCTGCGCCGAAAGTTTTTCCAGCACGTCGACATCCGTAGACCATTGTCCCGTTTTCGTTTTGCTGCCGCCCTGAAGTCCCATCTGGTCGAACAATATTTCGCCGATCTGCTTTGGCGATCCGACGTTGAATTGCGTTCCGGCCAAGGCCTGGATTTCTTCCTCGAGTTGCAGGAGCTTTTTGCCGAAGTCGGTGCTCATGTTTCTCAGGATGATCGGGTCCACCTTGATGCCGTTCATTTCCATCTGTGCGATGACGTCGATCATGGGGCGTTCGATATCTTCGTAAACCGATGCCATTGCCTCATGCGCTATGCGCGGTTTCAGCATATGGTGCAGGCGCGCCGTTACATCGGCGTCCTCAGCCGCGTAGTCGCGCGCGGCATCCAGCCCGACATAATCGAAGGTAATGCGTTTTTTGCCCGTGCCGGTTACGTCGTTATATTTGATCGTTTCGTGGCCGAGGAGGCGCTGGGCGAGATCGTCCATGCCGTTGCTCGCGCTTGTGCCGTCCAGCGTGTAGGAAATCAGCATCGTGTCGTCGCACGGCGTCATGTGGATGCCGTGCCTGGCAAACATCTGCCAGTCATACTTGATGTTGTGGCCGATTTTGAGAACGGACGGGTCTTCGAGCAAGGGTTTAAGCGCGGCGAGCGCTTTTTCGAGCGGGATTTGTTTCAGGTCTTCACCGCCGCCGAGCAGGTCCGTTTGCTCGCCCTTGTGCCCGACAGGAATGTAGGCCGCTTTGCCGATGTCTGTGCAGATGGATATGCCGCAGAGTTCTGCCGACATGGGGGTCAGGTTTGTGGTTTCCGTGTCAATGGCGAGGAAGCCGGTTTCATAGGCGCGCTCGATCCATTTTTCGAGGATCGCCATGTCCTGTATCAACGCGTATTCGTTGGCGGATATATCCGGAAGGGCTTTGGATGCCGGCGGCAGGATATCCCGCACGGCGTCTTCGGTTTTTTCCGCCTGCTGCTGGACAATCTGTTTGCCGGACGGGACGGAGGCGGCGGCATCGGATTCGCCGAGGCGCGACAGGATGTTTTTGAAGCCCTGTTCTTTCAGGAATTCTACCAGCTGCGGCTGTTTGTAATCATGTGCCTTGAGGTCTTCGAGTTTCAGCGGAAGGGGGGCATTTTCATCGAGGGTGACGAGGCGTTTGGAAAGACGGGCCTTCTCCGCATTCTCGATCAAAGCTTCGCGGCGTTTGGGCTGTTTGATCTCGGGCGCTTTTTCGAGCAAGGCTTCGAGGCTTCCGTATTCGGTGATGAGCTGCGCTGCCGTCTTGATGCCGATGCCGGGGACGCCCGGGACGTTGTCCACGCTGTCGCCGGAAAGCGCCTGAACATCGATAACCTTGTCCGGCGTCACGCCGAATTTTTCAAAGACGTCATCCGCGCCGAGATATTTGTTTTTGATAGGGTCGAACAGGCGGACGTCGTCGTTGACCAACTGCATCAGGTCTTTGTCCGTGCCGACGATGGTGACCTTGCGGCCCTGTGCGCGGGCGATTTTCGCGTAGGCGGCGATCAGGTCGTCGGCTTCGTACCCTTCGACCTCCAGCGCCGGTACGCCGAACGCTTCGGACGCTTTGCGGAAGAGGGGGAATTGAGGGATCAGATCCGCGGGGGCTTCCTCGCGGTTCGCTTTGTAATCCTCATAAATGTCATAGCGGAAGTTTTTCTTCGCGGCGTCGAAGATGACGGCGATGTAGGGCGCTTTGAGATCGTTCAGAAGCTTCATCATCATGTTGGTGAAGCCCAGCACCGCGCCGACGGGCTGGCCCGCAGGATTGGTCAGGTTCTGGGGCAGGGCGAAATACGCCCTGAAAATGTAACCCGAGCCATCAACCAGAAAGAGTTCGTCATTGTCCGCCATAAGGTTGCTTACACCACAAAATTAACCAAGTGGCAAAGGGTTTGGAGCTATACTGTCCTATTATTCCATAATGTTTTTTGTGAGAAGTGGCATGACCCGTAAAAATATCGACGAAAAGGCGGATTTCCTGTTGGAACAGTTCGGACGCACGGTTTCCTCAGGCGCGCTGTCTGTCCCTGAGCGCAAGGATGCGATTGACGGGTTGATCACGAACCTGATGGGGTCCGTTTCCGATTATTTAAAACACGGTTTTCAAAGCAGGGCGCAAAGCGTAGTGAACCGCGCTTTTCATGAAAGCAGCCATGACAGGGGGCTTGCCCCGTTGCAGGAGCATCTCAAATCCTATTGCGTTCATGTAGGGCTTAAACCGCCGGGCAACGGCCCCTAGGAGCACAGAGCGTAAAGTGCCACGGCCGCCGCGTTCGACACGTTCAATGATGCGATCGGCGGCTTTGTCGGCAATGTCACCAGCACATCACAATGTTCGCGGATCAGGCGGCGCATGCCGGGACCTTCCGCACCCATGACGATTACGGCCCGCTCGTAAGAAGGCAGGTCGTTGAAGCTTTTCGGCGAGTGTTCGTCCATGCCGATCACCGTATAGTGATGTTCCTTCAGCTTCTCTATCGCGCGGGAGAGGTTGGTTTCATAAGCAACCGGAATATGGTCCACCGCGCCGCAAGCGGTTTTGGCAAGGATACCGCCCATTTCGGGCGCATGGCGGTTTTGCATGACGACACCGTCCGCACCAAAGGCGCAGGCCGAGCGCAGGATGGCGCCGATATTGTGCGGGTCGGTCACCTGATCCAGAATCACGATGACGGATTTGGGTTTGTTTTCACCCTTGATGATGATGTCCATGACCGACATTTCCGCGCGCGGCTGGCAGGACAGGGCGATGCCCTGATGCACGGTACCGGGCGAGAAAATGCGGTCCATATCCTCCTTGGAGACGATGGTCGGTTCGGGCCGCTTGGCGGACGTTTCCATATCGCCCTCGAATTCCTTCAGGGCGCTTTCGGTTATATAGAGGGCGTGGACAAAGCGCGCCGGGTTTTTCCAGGCCTCGCGCACCGCATGGAAACCGAACAGGTCGGCCTTGAATTTCGGGCCTTTCGGGGCCGGATCACGGGGGCGTTCGCGGCGTTCTCCCCCGGGTCTGCGGTCGGCGTTCTGGCGGTTTTCGCGCGAATCACGGCTTTGATGGGCGGGTTTGGAATCCCGCTTGCCGCGGTTTTCCCCGCCGTCTTTTCCGCGCGGCTTTCCGCCGCCTCCG
>QFNK01000155.1 GCA_003240795.1 Micavibrio aeruginosavorus
CCGGCAATCGCGACCGCTCTGGCGGGATCGGGGCTGACACTGCTGATCGGCTGGCTGGTAACGGGGCGGGTTCTGTCCGCCTCCGCCGCCGAACATCTGCGCAACGAATAAACTACTTCGCGCCGAAAACGGTTCTTAGCAATTCTGTCGTGCGCTTGGCGGGATTCTGCCGGATGGCGGCCTCCTCCTGCGCGACGTAATAGAAAATCCCGTCCATCGCTTTGGACGTCACATAACTATTGAGGTCCGTTTTCGCGCCTGAAATAAAGGGCAGGGCGGCATAGTTGCTGGTCACCTGGTCATAAGCGCGAATTGCGCCCGTCTGCGCCAGCGTGTTTCCGACAATCGGCTGAATTTTCTGGGCAAGGTCGGCGCCCATCGTCCGGCGCAGATATTGTGTTGCGGCATCTTGCTGGCCGGACAAAATCTGGCGCGCATCCGCGATGGTCATCTGGCGGATGGAATTCAGGAACAATTCCTTCGCCTGCGGTACGGCCAGCTCGGCCGCCTCGTTCATCCGCGTTTCAAGATCGCCCGTAAGCTGGCCGAGCCCTACAGCCTTCAGGCCCGTATCGACCTTGGCAAGCGTGGCGGGCAGCGGGATCCTGATTTTGGGGTCGAGTTTGAACCCGCCTCTGGTGCCGAGCTGACCCACAACATGTTGTGTCCCGACACTCAAGGCCTCTTTCAGGCCGAGGCTGATCTGCTCCGTGCTTAGCCCGGCTCCCTGATTCGCGGAAGTCAGGGCGCCCGAATCGAGTATCGTCTGCGCCGTCTGCTGCCAATTGTCCGCAACGCACCCCGTTGTCAGGGCCGTGCAAAGGAGGAGGGCTGCGGTTATGTTGCTGATTTTCATGTCTATTCCCACAAGGTCTGCGCGAGAGCGCGGTTGAGGCCAATCACCTATATATAGTGAGCAAGATATTTCATCGGGGGAAGGCGGTCGAATGAATTGTGCCTCGCGCCACGAATCCCCCTATCCTTAGGAATAGAAAAACTGACTCAATCAATCAGGTTTTTGATTAAAAAATCATGAAACGGCACATTTCTGCCATTTTTTAAACGGGGATAAAAAACACCATTGATTGACATTAATTTTAGATGGGGTACTATATCTTGTGAGTGAGGCATTCCTTTCACTCACACAATCTAAAATATCAAGCAAACGAACTATTAAAGCGCATATACCTGACGATTGCGGAAAATCCGCATCGGCAAGCCCTCTTTTGCGCTCTGATGTTCTGACAAACATGAAGGGGAATTACGCCATGTCCATTACCGTTTACAGCAAGCCTTCCTGCGTACAATGCACCGCGACGTACCGCGCTCTGGATCAGAAAGGCATCGACTACCGCGTGATCGATATTTCCGAAGACCAGCAGGCTTTTGAAATGGTTCAAGGTCTTGGCTACCGTCAGGTTCCTGTCGTCGTTGCCGGTGTTGACCACTGGGCCGGTTTCCGCCCTGACAAAATCAACGCCCTCGTGCGTGAGCTGGAGGCAGCTTAATTAAAGGAAGCTGGTTCCCGAATGACCCTTTTGGTCTATTTCTCTAGTAAATCAGGAAATACGCATAAATTTGTGGAAAAGCTGGGATTCCGTTCAGTGCGGATTCCCTTTTCTGCCGAGGAATGCATACCATCTGTCCGGGAACCATACATCCTTTTAACCCCGACCTATGCAGGGGACCAGGGGCAGGGGGCCGTTCCAAAGCAGGTAATCCGTTTTCTGAATGACCCGGAAAACCGTGCTTGGATACGAGGGGTGATTGCTTCGGGCAATCGTAATTTCGGCAAATATTTCGCCCATGCGGGCGATGTGATATCGGCAAAATGCAATGTGCCGTATCTCTACAGGTTTGAACTGATGGGCATGCCAGAAGATGTGGATGCCGTCAGGGATTTATTAAGTTTGGCAAAAACAGGATAAGTTGAGATGTCTGCACTGATGGAAATGGAACGTACCGCAAGCGAGGCATCCGCCTCCGTTGTAACCAAGCAAGCTCCGGCAAGCGAGCCCGCTATGGATTATCATGCCCTCAACGCCATGTTGAACCTTTACGGTCCGAACGGGGAAATCCAGTTCGACAAGGACCGTATGGCTGCGCGCGAATATTTCCTTCAGCACGTGAACCAGAACACCGTTTTCTTCCATAACCTGGAAGAGAAAATGGAATATCTCGTCAAGAACGGCTACTACGAAAAAGACGTGCTTGATATGTACGACTTCGCCTTCATCAAGGCGCTCTATGACCGTGCGTACAAACACAAATTCCGCTTCCCGACCTTCCTCGGCGCGTTCAAATACTACACCGCCTACACGCTGAAAACATTCGACGGCAAACGCTATCTTGAGCGTTACGAAGACCGCGTCGTCATGGTTGCGCTGGCGCTGTCGCGCGGCGACCGCACATTGGCCGAAAGCCTTGTCGATGAAATGCTGACGGGCCGTTTCCAGCCTGCAACGCCGACCTTCCTGAATGCCGGTAAAAAACAGCGCGGCGAGCTTGTTTCCTGCTTCCTGCTCCGCATCGAAGACAACATGGAATCGATCGGCCGCTCCATCAACTCCGCGTTGCAGCTTTCCAAGCGCGGCGGCGGCGTGGCGTTCGCCCTGACCAACATCCGTGAATCCGGCGCGCCGATCAAACAGATCGAAGGCCAGTCCTCCGGTATCATTCCGATTATGAAGCTGATGGAGGATGCGTTCTCCTACGCGAACCAGCTGGGCTCCCGCCAGGGCGCCGGCGCCGTGTACCTGCACGCGCACCACCCTGACATCATGCGCTTCCTCGACACGAAACGCGAAAACGCGGATGAGAAAATACGTATCAAAACGCTCTCGCTCGGCGTTGTCATTCCTGACATCACGTTCGAACTCGCAAAGAATGACGAAGACATGTACCTGTTCTCGCCATACGATGTGGAGAAAGTTTACGGCGTTCCGTTCTCCGACATTTCCGTCTCTGAAAAATACCGCGAGATGGTAGGCGACGACCGCATCCGCAAGAAAAAGATGAACGCCCGTGAATTCTTCAAGACACTGGCCGAAATCCAGTTTGAATCTGGCTATCCGTACATCATGTTCGAAGACACGGTAAACCGTGCGAACCCGATCGATGGCCGCATCATCATGAGCAATCTCTGCTCCGAAATCCTGCAGGTCAGCGAAGCCAGCATTTATAATGACGATCTCGGCTATCAATATATGGGAACGGATATTTCCTGTAATCTTGGTTCGCTGAACATCGCAATGGCAATGGACTCCACGGACTTCGGCCAGACGGTCGAAACATCCATCCGCGCACTGAATGCCGTGTCGGAGATGAGCAACATTCAATCCGTGCCCTCCATCGCCAAAGGGAACGATGAATCCCATGCTATCGGCCTTGGCCAGATGAACCTGCACGGCTATCTCGCCCGCGAGCGCGTTTACTACGGCTCCGATGAAGGCGTCGATTTCACGAATATGTACTTCTATGCCGTGACCTACCACGCCGTGCGCGCATCGAACCTGATCGCGCAGGAACGCGGCCGCAGCTTCAAGGGATTTGAAAAATCCAAATATGCAAGCGGCGAATACTTCGACAAATACACGGAAAAAGACTGGAAACCGGCAACGGAAAAAGTCCGCCAGCTCTTCGACAAGGCAGGCATCGAGCTGCCGTCCCGCGAAGACTGGCTCGCCCTCAAAAAAGACGTGATGGAAAAGGGGCTTTACAACAGAAACCTTCAGGCCGTCCCGCCGACAGGCTCCATTTCCTACATCAACAACTCCACGTCTTCGATCCACCCGATCGTGGCCAAAGTTGAAATCCGCAAAGAAGGCAAGATCGGCCGCGTTTACTACCCCGCACCGTTCATGAGCAACGACAATCTTGATTACTATCAGGACGCCTATGAAATCGGTCCTGAAAAAATCATCGACACTTACGCCGCGGCGACGCAGCACGTCGACCAGGGGCTGTCGCTGACGCTGTTCTTCCCGGATACAGCAACGACCCGCGATATCAACAAGGCGCAGATCTACGCGTGGAAAAAAGGCATTAAAACAATTTATTACATCCGTCTGCGTCAAAAAGCGCTCGAGGGAACAGAAGTACAAGGATGTGTATCATGCAGCCTCTAAGAAAAGAAAACATGCAGGAAACAAAAGACATGTTCCCTATGCCGAAGTCGACAAAGCTGGTTAAGGCCATCAACTGGAACCGTATCGAGGATGATAAGGATCTTGAGGTCTGGAACCGCCTGACGGGAAATTTCTGGCTGCCGGAAAAAGTGCCGCTGTCCAATGATATACAGTCCTGGGCGACCCTGTCTCCGGAAGAGCAGCAACTGACGATACGCGTGTTCACCGGCCTGACGCTTCTGGATACGATCCAGAACGCCATCGGTGCGCCGATGCTGATGCAGGATGCGCTGACACCCCATGAAGAAGCGGTTTTGAGCAACATTTCCTTTATGGAAGCCGTTCACGCAAAATCCTATTCTTCCATCTTCTCGACGCTTTGCTCGATGAAGGATGTGGACGAAGCCTACCGCTGGAGCGAGCAGAACGAATATCTGCAAAGAAAATCTTCGTTGATCCTCGGTGAATACAAGGCTGATGATCCTCTGAAACGCAAAGTTGCCAGCGTATTCCTGGAAAGCTTCCTTTTCTATTCAGGTTTCTATCTGCCGATGTATTGGTCCAGCCGCGCGCGTTTGACCAACACTGCCGACATGATCCGCCTGATTATACGCGATGAAGCCGTTCATGGTTATTATGTCGGATATAAATTCCAGCGCGGATACGACAATCTTACCCCGATGGAACAGCTTGAAATCAAGGATTACGCCTTCGCGCTTCTGCTTGATCTGTATGACAATGAATGCCGCTATACGGAATCGCTTTATGACGGCGTTCGTTTGACGGAAGACGTGAAACGCTTCCTTCACTACAACGCGAACAAAGCCCTGATGAACCTTGGTTTCGAGGCGCTGTTCCCGTCCGACACGACAAATGTCAATCCGGCCATCCTGTCGGCACTGTCGCCGAATGCGGATGAAAACCACGACTTCTTCTCCGGCTCCGGCTCTTCCTACGTCATTGGAGAAGCCGTTGAAACGGAAGATTCC
>QFNK01000156.1 GCA_003240795.1 Micavibrio aeruginosavorus
TACGCTTATCCAAAGCCGGTCGTTGAGATCACAGGAAAAGGCGATAAGACCCCCCTCAGCCAAAATGGGCAAATTGCAAGCCTGCTTGAAAATAACAGCTTCGGCGTCTCAGGCGGAATCGACATCAATCTTAAATTCCTGCTGAAATCAGGCGATTTCATTGTCGTCCCGCTCGCCAAGGATGCCGCACACGGCATGGAAAGCGTCACTGCGCGAAGCGATCTCCAAACGTTCCTCGGAAAAACGAACGAATACACTTCGTGGATTCTTGAAGATTCTCCGAACCTTAAAGACAACGTGGCTTGCCCCGCGCTTAAATTCTAGTTCTACGGGAAGCCGCCGTTCAGGCGGCTTCCGCAATACCTAAAAAGTCTTCCGCCTTTAAACTGGCTCCACCGATTAACGCGCCATCCACGTTCGGAACACTAAATATTTCTTTTGCATTAGAAGGCTTTACCGACCCCCCGTAAAGAATACGTATTTGTGGAATACGCCCCATTTTCTCTCGAATAAACCCGTGCATGGCGCGGATATCCTCGGGCGTGGCCGTTTTCCCGGTGCCGATCGCCCAGACTGGCTCATATGCGATAACCGTGTTTTCGGCAGTCGCAGCCTCGGGGATGGAGCGCTCAAGCTGGCCGCCGACAACGCTTTCCTGTAAATTCGCCTCGCGCTCCGCATCCGTTTCGCCGACGCATATAATGGTGATAAGGCCTGCCTCGTTCGCGCATTTCGCCTTGGCTGCGACCAGCTCGTCGCTCTCGCTCTGGTACTGCCTGCGCTCGGAATGGCCGAGGATGACATAGGACGCGCCTACGTCTTTGAGCATTGCCGGCGACGTATCGCCCGTATAAGCCCCGGAAATATGGCGGGAGCAATCCTGACCGCCAATGGCCACCACGCTGGCCTTGTCATGGACCATCGGAATATGCACGAACGGCGGGCAGACGACGAAATCACACTGCCCCAAAACACCGGGCGTAGCGGCAATCGCCTCTTCCACGCCCGTGACCAGCGCCTCGGCCGCTTTCGCGTCGCCGTTCATCTTCCAGTTGCCCGCAATCAGTTTTTTCATGGTTCTGCCCTATTGCTCCTTATAACGTCCCTCCTTATAGTGCTCCCCGTTATAAATGAAAAGAGAGGATATCCATGCTTATATGGATGCGTGACAGCGCTGGCGCCGGTATTTTGAAATTCTTCCTGCTTGGCACTTTGCTGCTGGCTGTGGGCGGACTTGTCCTGATGGATGTCGGCGGTTTCTTCACCGGAAACATGGGCTCCGGAAAAATCGTATCCGGCGGCGGTGTGAACATCGGCGCGCAGGAATTCGACCGCACCGTCCGCCGCACGCTGGCAAGCCAGGGCATCCCTGCACAGGAAGCCTACCGTCTCGGCCTGATCGACAATATCCTGACCTCCGAAATCCAGAACCGCCTGTTCACGAAAGAATCGCAAAATCTCGGCCTGCGCGTCGATGACGAATCCGTGACAAAACAGATCGCGCTTCTGGCTGCCCCTCTCGCCGCCGAAGGCCAGAGCAAGAAACAGGCGCTTCAACAGATCCTCCGCACGCAGGGGATCAGCGAAGGTGAATTCGTGACAGCCCTGCGCCAGGAAATGGCAAACACGCTTCTGCGCGCGGCGATGCAGCCTCCGGCATCCCTGTCGTCCCCTCTCATGGCAAAAACGCTCTACCGTTATGATAACGAACGTCGCAGCGCGAATGTCATCGTCCTCAAGAACGCCGATGTCAAAGACGTAAAGGCCGCGGACGAAGAACAGCTGAAAAAATTCTATGATGCCAACAAATCCGATTACCTGATCCCCGAAACGCGCACGGTGACCCTTGCGACGTTGAAGGCGGACATGCTTCGGAAAAACCTGAGAATATCGGATCAAGACCTTCGCGCCGAATATGACCGCACCATCGCGTCCTTTACGAAACCGTCCCGCCGCTCTGTCGAGCAGACGGTCCTGAAAACCGAAGAAGAAGCCAAAAAAACCGCCGAAGCCATGAAGGCCGGAAACAAGGTCGCCAACGTCATCTCGCAGGAATACGAGCAATCCGGTCTTCTGCCTGAAATCGCCGGCCCTGTTTTTGCGGCAAAGGACGGCGATGTCGTAGGTCCGGTGAAAACATCCCTTGGATGGCACGTCATTCGCGTCAAAGGCACAACACCCGAAGACGTAACACCGTTCGACGATGTAAAGGAAAAACTCCGTGCCGAAGTTGAACAGTCAAAACTCGGCGAAGAACTCTACAACACGGGCAACACGATCGAAGACCGCGTTGCCGGCGGCGAGAGTCTGGAATCCCTCGTGGGCGAATACGGCCTGACAACGGAAAAGATCGGCCCCTTCCGCGTCAACGGCAACACTGCATCCAACATCGACGCGTTCAAGGCCTATGGCGGCGATCGTGACAAGCTGATCCAAGCGGCCTTCGATTACGACGAAGGCGAACTGACGCCGCTCGTTGAAACGGCGGATGGCCAGTTTCACTTTATGCGGATCGACACGGTCGTACCGGACGCCTACCGCGATTACGCCGACGTGAAGGCGGACGTTGAAAAACGCTGGGCATTCGAACAGCGCGCCGCCCTGAACAAGGCCCGCGCACAAAAGGCTCTGGACGACCTGAACGCCGGAAAAACCCTCGCCGATGTTGCGAAGGAAAACGGCGCGGGAATCCAGACCGTCACCAATGTCGTCCGCAATGCCGATACAAAGGAACCTCTGACCCCGCTTGCGACCGCCCAGATGTTCGTGACAGATAAGGGAAAATCCTTCTCCTCTGAAAACAACAACAGCTTCATCGTCGGCACGGTCACGGCCATCGACGTTCCGAAAGCGCCGGACGCGAAGGGCGAAAACCTTGCCGAACTGGAAGACCTCACGGGACGCTCCATGGGACAGGACATTCTTGAGCAATTCGTGAACAGCATCGCGGGCAGCAACAAAGTCCGCGTCAACAAGGCCGCCCTCGACCAGATTTACGGTCAGAGCGATACCGCGCAGCAGCAGTAAGAATGGATTCCATGCTCCCCTCGTTTACGGACTTTGAAAAACTCCACCGCGAAGGGAAAAGCCAGCTTGTCTGGGCATGGGTATCTGCAGACCTGGAAACGCCTGTCTCCGCCTATTTAAAGTTGGCGGGAGACAAGGAAAATACCTTCCTTCTCGAATCCGTCGAAGGCGGCGCGACCCTCGGGCGCTATTCTTCCATCGGTCTCGACCCTGATATTGTCTGGACCTATAAAAAAGGAAGCGAGCCAGATCCGCTTTCCTCTCTGCGCAAACTGGTGCGCGAAAGCCGTATCGATGTCGTCGCCCCCGAAATCCCGCCGATGGGATCGTCCGGAATGTTCGGATTCATGGGATATGACATGGTGCGCCTGATCGAAGATGTGCCGGACGAAAATCCGGACACGCTGGGCATTCCCGACTCTGTGATGATCCGCCCGACCATCATGGTCACGTTCGACAACGTCCAATCGCGCATCAGCATCGTGACACCTGTGCGTTACGATAAGAATATATCCGCCAAAGATGCATACGATGCCGCCATTCGCCGCATTGAAAACGTCATGGAAAAACTGGCCAATCCCCTGCCGTCGACATCCCTGCACCACACGACGAAAATCGACAGCGATCTGCCTGTTTCCTCCAACATGGAAAAATCCGCCTTTTTCGACATGGTGGAAAAGGCCGCTGAATATATCCGCGCCGGTGAAATATTCCAGGTCGTTCTGGGCCAGCGTTTTTCCCTGCCCTTTGACCTTCCGGCCTTCTCGCTATATCGCTCCCTGCGCCGCTTGAATCCGTCACCGTTCCTGTTCTATTTCAATTTCGGCGGCTTCCACCTTGTCGGCTCATCTCCTGAAATCCTCGTCCGCGTGCGAAACAAACGTGTCACGATCCGCCCCATTGCCGGAACGCGCCGCCGCGGCAAAACGGCGGAGGAAGACGCCGCGCTTGCCGAGGAACTGCTTGCCGATCCCAAGGAACGTGCCGAACACCTCATGCTCCTCGACCTCGGCCGCAACGATGTCGGCCGCGTCGCAAAAACGGGCACCGTGCGCGTGACCGATAAATTTGCCGTCGAACGCTATTCCCACGTCATGCACATCGTCTCCAACGTCGAAGGCGAACTGCGCGATGATCTGGACTCCCTCGACGCGCTGTTTGCAGGATTTCCCGCGGGCACCGTTTCCGGCGCGCCCAAAGTCCGCGCCATGGAAATCATTGATGAACTGGAACCCGTGCGCCGTTCGTACTATGCCGGATGCATCGGCTATCTCGACGGCAACGGCGACCTCGACACCTGCATCGCGCTTCGCACCGCGTTGGTAAAGGATGGCAAAGTCTATGTGCAGGCCAGCGGCGGCATCGTCGCCGATTCAACACCCGAATTCGAATACAACGAATCCGTGATCAAGGCGCGGGCGATTGTGCAGGCTGCTCAGGAAGCCATATCTGCGGCGTCGGCAAAGACAAATCGGGCCTGAATTTTTCCGGCACTGCCTCTTCTGCATCTTCGGTCTTCTGTGTTTCGGGCTGCACGGCAATAACCTCCGCGCTGGAAGGCGGCGTTGCTGCATTCGCCTGCGGCACGGTCAGGACCGCCTTTACGGGAACAAGCTCAATCCCCTTTGCCTTCAACGTAGGTATCCACCGTTTCAGCGCGTTGATCGTATGGTCCTTCGGGTGGCCGATGGCAACCGCATAGCCGCGCCGCTTCGCAACCGCCTCCGTTTTCACCAGCGCGGCGGCGACAAACGCCTCCGTATCCTGATGGTCCAGAAAAACGTCGCGCTCCGCATATGGTATGCCTGCCGCTGCCGCCTGCCGTGCGGCAACGGATGTATCGATCGTTTTTGAATCCACAAAATACAAACCCCGCTTTTTCAGAATCTGCATCAACCGCGCCATCGCATCCTTATCCTGCGTCAGGCGGCTGCCCATGTGGTTGTTGATCCCCTCATATCCTTCGAAACTGTCTGTCATCAATCCGAATGCGTTTTCAAACGCCGCATGATCCATGCCGGACACCAGTCCGCCGGGGCCGATATTCGCCGATCCGTTCATCGCCTCCATCGGCGTATGGAT
>QFNK01000157.1 GCA_003240795.1 Micavibrio aeruginosavorus
CTGTTTCATCCATCAGGAAAGAGAAGTTCTTGCCGTGATCATCGCGGTTATGAGACAGCACGTTGAAGACCGCGAGACGGAACATTTTTTCCGCTTGTGACATATCCCGCGTCATAAACAGGGTCAGCTTTATCAGGTCTGTATAATCGAGAGCTGGTTGCCGGAAATTTGCATGCAACAGGCCTGCCGCAGTGTGCAGATGAAGCCTTTTGTTTTTTTGACGGTCAAAGCGTTTTGTTCCAAAATATCCAGGCGATTTTTTGCTAGGAAACAGGTGTGTTTCCATCATATCAATACCCGCTTCTTTCGCCATTTGTGCATAGACATACTCGATAGCACCACAATCAGGGCCATCGGTTGTGTTGGGAAATTTAATCAGCCAATGCTCAAAATCATCGTCCAGATCATACACGCCGTGA
Organism: Micavibrio aeruginosavorus; assembly: GCA_003240795.1. Taxonomy (GTDB): domain Bacteria; phylum Pseudomonadota; class Alphaproteobacteria; order Micavibrionales; family Micavibrionaceae; genus Micavibrio_A; species Micavibrio_A aeruginosavorus_B. The sequence continues at coordinate 420 of QFNK01000157.1, forward strand.
ATGATTTTTGACCGATTTGAATTCACGCCAATCATGGCTTTCGGTCGTGCACCCGCAGACGATCCATTAAGCGCGATCAGTTCTTCCAGAACAGTGTTTGTTGCCCCTTCTAATATTTCTTGTGCTTGCGTTGCCAGAGCATCGAGATTGAGGGTGTCTTTTAGTGTGGGGGCATCTTTATAATCTGGTTCATATACAAATGCACCCATTCCAAATCGTCCGACATGGGCCAGTCTGTCTAGTGCTGTCAGGCTCTCTGGGCTGATGTTTTTAGCCCGCAGCGCACGATCAAGGATCAGTCGCCCCCATCCATCCGGCAGCGAGTCATGAAACACACCGGGAAGACCGTCGAAAAAAGGGAGGTCGAAACTCTGCACGCCCGATTGAAGCGGAAATTTATACGGGGAGATTTCCAGTTTTTTTCCAAGAAAGCCCTTATCATATTCAAAATGAATTTTTCGATTCTGTACAGCCAGACGCCCAACTGGAATAGGCTCTTTGCCAAAGAGCAGGCTAACATGAATTAGGTTTACAGCTGTGTATTGTTTGCTCATGAGCTTTTACCTGGTTTTACGCGCAAGCGCTTTGGTTTTTTGTTTTCTCTAATCACGTCATCTAATGTGGTGTATTCGTCTTTTGGTGCAATCGCTGTGAGGATTGTTTCAATTAAACCCAGCACGGTTGCCAGTTTAAAAAAGGATTCGAGCGAAATTTGTCCTGTTCTCTCGAATTTTCGAAGCGTTGCCAATGCGACGCCCGATTTATAGGCTAAATCCTCCTGCGTCAGGTTATGGCGGATTCGGTGTTGCCTCATGGCGGTGGCCATCTGGTCTAGGGCTTCGTTTGGTGTTGTAAATATCATTATAATACCAATTAATTAATAAATTAAATTATAAATGATATTATAGTGTGAATTATTATATAAGTCTAGAGATCAATTTTAGTCGTTCATACACAATAAAATCACCAAAATTTTAGGTTATCAGAAATTAACATCAAAGGCTTTGGCGGGGCTATCTGAAAGATCAATCTGAATTGGGCTGTGCGGTATTTGGCCATTCATAATCGGCTTAATGTGGGTAACCATACTAGGCGGCACAACAAACTCAGTCGTAGTTTCCAATTCATGGATAGGCCACCATTTAAATTCCTTAACAACCGCTTTTTCTTCTTCTGTCAGGGCGGCAGGATCTATCTTCGTGCTATTGGCATATCCTAGAACAAATGTTTCCTTATGCAAGGTATCAACCCCATGCCTTTTAAGTACATGCTCACCGTGCCATACAGAGCGATCCCAAGTAACATCTTGACCGGTTAGACCAACCTCTTCATAGGCTTCTCGTTTCACGGCTTCTTCAACAGTTTCATTATTCTCCATCCCGCCGCCAATCGTACACCAAAAGCTACGATCAGGTAGATCAACCTTCATCAGGAGAACTTTATCTTCATGAATAAGCAAAACCCTGGACACATTGCGAACAGGAAGGTTTTCTAAAATAAAATTAGAATTATTCTGGGGATTGTTCATACCCATACTTTTTCCTTATACGATGAGCTGCCGCGCAATATCGGTCAGCCATGGGTTGCGAATATAACGCAGATTATCGTGAATGTCTTTCTTATCAGCAGGTTTTAAATATTTGGCCGTTTTGTCGATCATTTTCTTATCGACATAATCAGGTCCGATATTGTCGAGTGCCTGCAGTGCCATATATGCAAGCGGACGTGTCAGCGTTTTTGGCAGCGTTGCCTTGTGTAGTTTTATCTTAACATTCCACACCTGAACGTCACGGGGTTTTCCTGTCGTGACATAGGCAGTCTTCGCCGGTACTTGCGTGGTCAGCCCTATTTTATTCGCCGCCGTTGGCCCCGTCGGATAGATGTGATCGCCTGTTTTGCGTACGACGGCGGCGACGACTTTCTGCGCTTGAGGTGGGAAATCTCCCATGGACGAGTGTTTGCGCGGGTAATCGTACACACCACGGCTGACTTGCCGGATGAAACCCTGTGTGGTCAACCGGAGGAGAACCTGACCCACGTTGTTGCGTGTGCCGAGGTCGAGAAAATCCATGGGCGTGAAAGCCCAGCTGCGGCCTTTTCCCTTGATACGGTTCTTTATTTTTTGTGCGATAGACGTCATTTTCCTTACCTCTATATGTAACATTATATAACATTATTTTGTTACATTCAAGATTTTGAAAATCATATAAATATCGTTTATTTATAATATGTTGATATTTATAGAGATAATAACTTACCCAATATAGATAGTTTCTTCTTTTACGGCAATAACCGCGGGATCTGTTGTGTCTGCTGTGTAACAATCTGACCCCTGAAAATATTAAATTTCTCACGACACTGGATCTCATATTTATGTGTTTCACCAGTCTTTTAACGCGAAAAGTCCTTCAAAACTATAATCTGAAATCTGATTTATGAAGCTGATCTTGGGCGTGCCGCGCCGGTGGCGGTGCGACCAGGCTCTATTCCGCTAGGCTCACGCCGTTCGCCAAGCTACACCAAACCCCGCCCTGGCGAGTTTAGGCCCACAAGGGGTAACGATCCTTCACGCGATCAGGTCGAAGGCCCGACATTCGAGATTTTTTAACATCGTTATTGGCCCCCTTCGGGCCCTTTTTCTAGACCCCCCTTCGGGTCGCGTAGCGCGATGCGCCGGTATCCCCGTTCTTCCGCGCTTCGCTTGTGCAGAACGGGTGATCCCCCTCCGGCGCATCGGGTCTTGAAAAATTCCCCCCCGCTTTTGGGGCCGCAAGCGGCCAGTAGGAAAGAAGTGCGGCGCGGTTGTCGCGTTGCACTTCAACTCTAAAAAAGGAGCCTACAAATGACTATCCAAACACTGACAATCTCGCAAATTCAGCCTTCCGTTCTGAACCCGCGCAAATTTTTCGATGATACGACCATTGAAGAACTGGCGCAGTCCATCAAGACCGATGGACTATTGCAAAATCTCATTGTCCTGAAACCGAAGGGCAAAGCGAAAAAGCACAATCTAATTGCAGGGGAACGCCGTTTCCGCGCTATTTCTCACCTAATCGAGAAGGGCGAACTGGACAAGGATTTTCCGGTGCGCGTCGAAATCAAGGAAGGCCTGACCAACGATGAAGCCTTGCGGATTGCGACCGTGGAAAACGTCCAACGCGAAAACCTCTCCCCTCTGGAAGAAGCGGATGCACTTGCCGCTTTGGTCAAGAACGGCGAGGAACTGGATAATATCGTCGCGCAGACAGGTCTTTCCGTGGCAACCATCCGCCGCCGCCTGACGCTCCTGACTTTGAGCGAAAAGGTGAAAGAAGCCTTGGCCGAAAAGAAAATCACGCTTGCACAGGCCGAAGCAATTTCTATCGGCAAGCATGAAGATCAGGACGAGGTGCTGGATGATGTTATCGAGGGCTATTACACCGCCCCCGATGAAATCAAGGACAAGCTGGTGGGCGAACTGCCGACCCTGTCTATGGCGATTTTCCCCCAAGAGCAATATACGGGAACATTCACCAAAGACCTTTTGGCCGAGGATGATGCCACTTACTTTGACGATGTTGAGCAGTTTGAAACACTGCAAAAACAGGCGGCAGAGGAAAAAGTGGCCGAATACGCCCAAACCTATGAATGGGCTGAATTGCAGGAAGGTTACTCTTTCAGCAAATGGCAATATGGCGAAGCCGAAGTAGGCGAGAAAGGCGGCGTGGTCGTATTTCTTAAGAATTCCGGTGACGTTGAAATCCATGAAGGCCTGATTAAAACCAAGGCGGCGGCATCGACAACAAAAGCCCTGAAAGCCAAGGAGAGGGATTTTTATCCGACCCCGCTTCGCCGTTACATGGGGATGCACAAGAGTCTGGCGGTTCAGGCCGCTATCCTCGGCAATCCCCGTAAAGCCAAGGAAATTGTCGTCTGCAATAAGCTGGCGAAGTTTAAGGCGCACGATTGCTTGCAGTATTTCGAGTTGGAAGGTGTCGTCCCCCCTGCCCTCGAAGTTATCAATCAAGGTGCCGAAGCGGTCATGTTCGACTTGAATGTTCATGTCAAAGACGATGAACCCGTCTGGAAAACCGTTGGCTATTTCTTCCATACCGATGAAGAAGAGGCCTATGACGCTATCCAAAGCCTGACGGATGAACAGCTTGAATCCATTCTCTTGTTCTTGGAGGTTTGCGAATTCGGGCAGGACATGGTGGACAGGCTGGACACGCACGAAGACAGTTTGTTCAACAAGGTCGCCAAAGACCTCTCGGTGGATATGCGCGATTACTGGCGTCCTGACGAGGGGTTCCTGAAACGCCGGAACAAGGTGCAACTGCAAGCCTTGATGAACGAGTCCGGCGCATCTGCGAAACTGGCATCCGCCGCCGAGTACAAAAAAGGCGAACTGGTCAAATCCCTGACCAAGTTTTTCCAAAGCGCGAAGAAGGCAAAAAAGCCGACTGAAACCGACCAGAAAGCGAACGACTGGTTGCCGGAAGCTATGAACTTCCCCGCCATCGACCCCGACCGCAAAGAGCCGGAAATGGCCAACACGGACGAGGATTTCGAGGATGAAGATGAAGTCCTCGATGAAGAAAGCGAAATGGCTGACGACTACGCCGAAGCCGCTTAACGCCTGACCGAGCCACCCGCCCCAAGCGCGGGTGGCTCCCC
>QFNK01000158.1 GCA_003240795.1 Micavibrio aeruginosavorus
GCAGAAACGAGAAGCGCGCCTAACGCGGACAAAAATACACGTATGCGCGCCCTCATACCCTTATTTCTTCTTCATAAAGATCGTGAGTTCGGCAACGGTGATGCCGAATTTCTTGATGTAGGAGCGATTCACAAGAACACCGTCGTTCATAGCAAACATCCAGTCGTCGAAAGTAACCAGGTAGGTCTTGTCGCCGACAGGAAGATACATTTCGTATTTCCATTGGACGGCATTTCCGTTTGATTTGCCCTGCGCTTTTCCTTTGATATCGCTCGCGGTGCCTTCATAAGTGTTTTCAGAGAGTTTTGTAATATTCCACACGCGGCGCTGGGTTTTTCCATCGTCATAGACAAAATCTTCTTCCAGTTTTCCGATATCACCGTCCCATGATCCGACCATATCAATGTCGAATTTACGGGTTACATTTCCCCGCCAGTCCTGAACAACACCCCACGCCTGTATAGGGCCGTTGAAGTATTCTTTTATATCCAGCTCCGGCTTCGTGTTGTCATAGTGATCAAGAGACGGTGATGTGCAGGCACTAAGAAGCATGACGGCCCCCAAAGTTACGAGTATTCGAAGGCATTTCATTTCTCTGTCCTTTCATATCATGATCAATATTCAACAAATTTTTGCGAAGCGCGGGTGTGCTTGTGCGCGTATCGAGCCATATACGGAAAAATTGTTCGCCGAATTCGGGATCTTCGATCACGCCGGCGCGTGTTTCGTTTTTATAGAACACTGTGGCGTTCTGCGGGGAGTAAACTCCGGTTATCACACTGCCGGATGTTACATCCGGAAAAATTTGGTTCATCTTGTGTTTCCAATCCGCCAGTTTCGCTTCGTTTTTATATCCAAGACGCCGCATTTCATTCACAGAATGGTCGGCAATCTTTTGCCTTTTGATGTCCTGAAGATATTTCAACTCAAGCGCAAAGGGTTTATTTTCATTGTAAACGCCGCCGGGAGCATAAAGTTTTGCGTCATATACATCCCACATAAGAAACTTCGCGCGCCCCTGCCCCACAAGCTTTGCCTCCGGAACATAGCCAGCGATGTAATCGGCGGCGTAAACCGGTGTAATGCCAAGAAAAGCGTAGATGCAGGCGGCGCGTACGATGTTATGCATGGGAAAGCTCCACCTGCATCACATTCGTCCTTCCGGCGCGGAAGCCACCGGCGCATGCGCCCAGATAGAAACGCCAAAGCCGGATGAATCCTTCATCGAAGCCAAGAGCGCGAACCTTGTCCACTTGCTCATCAAACGTTTTCAGCCACTCCGTGAGTGTGCGTGCGTAATCCTGACCGAAAAAGAATTCATTGTTGACCTTCAGGCCAGCTTTCGCCGCCTCTAGACGGAAGCGTGACGGCGATGGCAGCATGCCTCCGGGGAATATAAAGCTTCGTATAAAGTCTCCGCCTGTGCGGTAGCGGTCAAAGTCCGTATCATTGATCGTAATCGTCTGAATGACAGCCTTACCATCGGATTTCATCAGTTCACGCAGCTTTGTAAAATATGTCTGCCAGAACCTTTCGCCCACCGCCTCGAACATTTCTATTGAAACGATCCTGTCATATACGCCCGTCTGGTGGCGATAGTCCTCGAGTACGATATCCGCATATCCGCTTGTACGGTTTTTTGCATATTCATGCTGTTCATCGGAAAGGGTAATACCCTTGATGGCGTAGTCGCCCTTTTCATGCGCGCGCTGAGCGAACCCGCCCCAGCCGCACCCCACTTCCAGCACACTCCCGGAATTTTTCTCCATCCGGTCAAGTATGCGGTCGTACTTGTTTGTCTGTGCATGAACCATCGATTCATCGTCATGCTTATAAAGTGCCGATGAATAAGTCATCGTACTGTCGAGCCACAATGAATAGAAGTCGTTTCCGAGGTCGTAATGTTCGTGGATATTCTTACGGCTCCCCTTCACTGTGTTCATTTTAAAAAGATAGGAAAACATCGATGCTGTACGTGTAAAGCCGTTTCCAGCAACAAGACTGTCCAGAGCATTTCTGTTTTTCAAACCGATTGCCGTGAGGTCGACAAGATTGTCGGCCTGCCATTTTCCCGCGCGGTAATCTTCGGCAAGGCCGATATCACCTTTGCGCATCATATTTGTAACGACGCTCCAGTCATGAAGTTCCAGATGCGCTTTTTCGCCGGGGGTTTTCCCTTCGAACACGCGTGTCTGCCCATCGGGCGTTGTCACGGTAAGAACGCCTGATTCCAGAGAATCCAGCCGCTTGAACAGTTGATCAGATGCGATTTTTGCAAACATGATTGAACGATAAGCTCCTTAATATTGATTGCGTCTTACAAGCACATTAAATTTTTGTTAGGTTTTCCGTTATGCTGACATGCGGCTTCCTCTGAAGAGGCTTTGGAATGTAGCGAATCCCTTTAATTACAATCAGAAGCGCCTGATAATGTATAAGCGCAATCGCCTTGAGCGTGACCAGAGGATATTGCCAGAACATACGGCGGCATGAGTTCTTCGTCATTGCTTCGTAATTTCCCGCCAAAGCAGTGATCAGTTGCTTATCCCCCGCCGCGTCGTAATAATCTATCCAGACCTTGAATTGTTCATGTGTGGAATCAAAGCGGAATTCATAACGTCCTTCACGCGCCAGAAACGGGGACACGTGAAAAACTTTCTCGGCCGTCATGATTTCATTCGGCGTAATGACGCGGCCGTCCCTGTGTGCGCACAAATAGGTATGTTTCTCCCCGAACGTGTTATGGACTTCGCAAAGTACGGCTTTCAGTTCTCCGGCCTTGTCGTGGCATAGCCAAAAACTTACAGGATTGAATACATATCCAAAGATGCGCGGCATGCATATGAGCACGATTTCCCCATCCAGATGGATATTGTGTCCTTCAAGGATCGAGCGCGCCCAGCTTTCGAGAGTTCCTTTCGTCCCATATCCGTGATCGCGGTCATAGAAGCTCATAAATCCCGGTCTATTGTAAGCTATAGGAATCTGGCCCATTCTGGATAAAGGCAGCGCAAGATAATATATACCGTAGCGGAAATGGTTCTTTTTCGGGAAGAGCCGTCCGTGCATGACGTTTCCCGCCATTAATTGTGGAGCCGTTAATGCCACGGTATCGTCGTCCCCATTTTCCGTGCGACGTTTACCGCGCTCCAGAGTCCATCTTCATGAAAGCCGTAGCGTTGATAGGCACCGCAGAACCAAAACCCGTCCTTCCCCTGAATAGAGTCGATGCGCGACTGCGCGACGATGGCGGCTTCATCGAATACCGGATGGTGGAAGACATGCTCGTCATACACCAGCCCATCGGCAGGGGCGCGGCCGGGATTGAGTGTGACAAGCACGTCTGTCGGTGTGGACAGCCCCTGCAAATTGTTCATCCAATAGCTTAAGGAAACAGCGGGTTTTTCATCCTTGGGAGTGTCGTTCAGGTAAATCCAACTGGCCCAGCATTTGCGGCGGACCGGCATAAAGCTCAGATCACTGTGAACGACGATTTTGTTTTCCTGATAACGGAAGCTGCCGATTACGGATCGGGTTTCAGGCGCCGGATTTTGGATCATCGCCATCGCTTCATCAGGGTGGCAGGCGAAAATCACCTGATCGAAAATATGTTCAGCGCCAGATCCATCGGTCAATTTTACATGCCCGCCTTCACTGACAACCGATTTTATGGCAGTTCTGCACTTTATATGGCTCTGCATGTCCTCAGCCAGACGGCGGACATATTCGCGGCTCCCCCCTTTTACCGTATACCATTGGGGCCGATGATTGATGTTTAGAAGGCCGTGATTTTTGAAAAACCGCACGTAGGTTGCCGCAGGAAATTTCAAAATCGTCTTGATAGGGCAGCTCCAGATAGCCGCGCCCATGGCAAGAAGGTAGTACTGGCGGAACCATTCCCCCATTTTTAATTCATCGAGGCACTGGCCCAGCGTGATCGACGGATCTTTGTCCAGATAGGATTCGGCATGTTTGTTAAAGCGCATGATGTCAAAGATCATGCGCCAATAGGCTGGGCGGAAGAAATTCAGTTTTTGTGTGAACAGGCCGTTGGAGCTGTACTCAAGAAAATCCCCGATCCGCACACCAAACGACATGTCGCTTTTCTCATAAGGCACATTGAGGCGATCGAACAGGGAGAACAGATTGGGATAATTCCAGTCGTTGAAGACAATAAAGCCCGTGTCCACCGGCACTGTCCCGCCGGGCGTCTTTACGTCAATGGTACGGCTGTGTCCGCCCAGATAATCATTTTTTTCAAAAACCGTGACGTCGTGGTCATGACGGAGAAGCCATGCAGCCCCCAGCCCAGAAATTCCCGACCCTATGATTGCAATTTTCATGCATCGATCATGCAGGAACGGGCGTTAACCGTCCATGACCTGATAATTACAAAATTGTAATAATCCGGAATCCATCGTTTGAATTTTCGGCAAGCACGCGTCCGTTATGAAGCTCCACAGCCGCGGCAACGAGGCTGAGACCAAGGCCTGTCCCGGCTGTGCTGCGGCTTTCTTCCGTGCGATAGAAACGGTCAAAAATCTTATTCAAATCTTTGTCATTCACGCCGGGCCCGCTGTCCGTGACGGTAAGAACGCGCCCTGCGCCCGTATGCGTCAAATCTACACGCACGAAACCCCCCGCGGGTGTATATTTCAGGGCGTTATCAAGGATATTTGCAAACGCCTGAAACAAAAGGTCTCTGTCGCCTTCCATTTCGATATTCTGCAACGATGTTTCGAGTGATATGTTTTTTTCTTCCGCCAGGGGCTCATAAAATTCAATCACATCTTCCACAACGGATCGCAGATCGATTGTTTGAAAACGGCTGCGCTGTTTTTCGGTTTCAATACGGGTAATCCACAACAACGCGTTGAAGATTAAAAGAAGATGATCCGCCTCTTTCAGAAGATCATCCCTTTCGGCCCCTTTCGATTGTTCGATTTTATAGCGCAGCCGCGTCAGAGGCGTGCGGAGATCATGCGCTATATTGTCCGACACCTGACGCACCCCGTTCATCAGCTGTTCGATACGGGAAAGAAGCAGATTTAGAACCGTGGCCATATTCC
>QFNK01000159.1 GCA_003240795.1 Micavibrio aeruginosavorus
CGAGCAGCGCCAGCAGTTCAGCCTCGCCGTAGCCGCTCATGGATTCGAGGCGAAGGTCGAACTGGACGATGGTGGAACGCTGGGACAAAAGCGTTTCCGTGGCCGTATCGCCCCCGCCAAGCAAGAAGGTTTCGTAACCCTGATCGTCGATAATACGGAGCAGGTTCTGGAAGTTGCCAATATCAAAAAGGCGCGACTGGCCCTCACGGATGAGCTGATCAAGGCTATGCAAAAACAAAGACTCGAAAAACAAAACGCCGTTAACTGACGTCATAAGGACCAAGGACAAAGGATAAGATTATGGAACTGCTGCAAGTTGCCGATGCTGTTGCCCGTGAAAAGAATATCGACCGCGATATCGTGCTCGAAGCGATGGAAGAAGCCATCCAGAAGGCCGGCCGCTCCAAATACGGTCATGACCATGACATCCGCGCGCATATCGACCGCCGTTCCGGCAATATCTCGCTGAAGCGCTACCGCGAAGTTGTCGAGCAGATCGAAAATGTCGAAGACGAAGTTCGTCAATTGACGGTCGAACAGGCAAAACGCATCAAGAAAGACGCCGTTCTTGGCGACTTCCTGATCGACGATCTGCCGCCGCTCGATTTCGGCCGCATTGCCGCGCAAACGGCGAAACAGGTTATCGTGCAGAAAGTCCGCGAAGCGGAGCGCGAGCGTCAGTACGGCGAATTCAAGGACCGTATCGGCGAAGTCATCAACGGCGTTGTCAAACGCGTTGAATACGGCAACACGACCATCGACATCGGCGGCAAGGGCGAAGGCCTTCTGCGCCGTGACGAGGCGCTGCCACGCGAACATTTCAAAACGGGCGACCGCGTTCGTGCATACATCTATGACGTACGCCCTGAAACACGCGGCCCGCAGATCTTCCTGTCGCGCAGCCACCCGCAATTCATGGCAAAACTCTTCCAACAGGAAGTGCCGGAAATCTATGACGGCGTGATCGAGATCAAGGCCGTTGCCCGCGACCCGGGTTCGCGCGCGAAGATCGCCGTTTATTCCCGCGACTCATCGATCGACCCTGTCGGCGCCTGCGTCGGTATGCGCGGATCGCGCGTTCAGGCCGTTGTCGGTGAACTGCAGGGTGAGAAGATCGACATCGTTCCATGGTCTCAGGACATCGCTTCCTTCATCGTAAACGCGCTGCAACCTGCCGCCGTTGCGAAGGTTGTTCTTGATGAAGACAAGAAACGCATGGACTGCGTCGTTCCGGAAGAACAACTCAGCCTCGCCATCGGCCGCCGCGGTCAGAACGTCCGCCTTGCCTCCATGCTTTGCGGCTGGGACATCGACATCATGACCGAAGCCGAAGAGTCCGCACGCCGCGCCGAAGAAACGCGCACGCGTTCCGCCCTCTTTATCGAAGCCCTTGACGTTGACGAAGTCATCGCCCAACTCCTTGTTGCAGAAGGTTTTGCGACTGTTGAGGAAATCGGCGAGACGCATGTCGATGAAATGATGCAGATTCAAGGCTTTGACGAAGAAGTCGCCGCCGAGCTTATCAACCGTGCCAATACATGGCTGGATGAACAGCAGGCAAAACTTCAGGAGCAGAGCGCGAAACTCGGCATTGCCGACGACCTCGTTTCCATGGAAGGCCTGTCGCCTGCACAGATCATCAAGCTTGGCGAAGCCGGCGTTAAGACGCGCGACGACTTTGCCGACCTTGCAACGGACGAACTCGTCGAAATTCTCGGCGAAGGTTCCATCACGACGAAAAATGCGGAAGCATTGATCATGAAGGCACGCAGCCACTGGTTCACCGAAGAGGAGCAGGCAGCCGCTAACGGCTAAACGAGCCTGCCCCCTTCAAACCTTTAAATATTAGATTGTGAAGTAATGAGCGAAAGCAACGACGACAAAGGCAAAAAACCCCTCTCCCTCGGCAACAAAGCCGGCGGCGGAACATTGAGCCTTAAAGGAAACGCCGCGGCGCAGGCACGGCAGAACCTTTCCGGGGGAAGCCGCGGAACGGTGGTGGAAGTGCGCCGCCGCCGAGTAGCGGGCGGACGTGACGAAGCGCCACAAAGCGCAGCGCCGCAACAGGCAGACACGGGTTCTTCGGAACTTCACAACCTGTCATCCGCAGAGCGCGAAGCACGCGCCAAAGCCCTTCGCGAGGCACTGGCACAGCCGAAAAAAGAGCGTGTTGAAGATGAGCGCGATTCCGAAATCGGCACGATCGTCCACCGTGAAGAGCCGAAAAAAGCCGAACCTAAAATGACGATCGAGGAAGCGCGCCGCCGCGAACTCGAAGAGCTTGAGAAAATCGAAGCGGAAGAAAAAGCCCGCCAGAAAGAAGCAGACCGTCAGCGTCAGGATCAGGTTCGTTCCTTCACGGCCCCTTCTACGCCGTCTTCGGCACCGTTTGCCGGACGTCCTGCCGCACCGGGTGCGGGCCGCGTGGCGGAGCCTGTCGACAACGAATCCATGCGCGATCGCATGCGCCGCAACACCAATCCGCGCAATCCACGCGGCGGCGAAGAAAACCGCTGGTCTTCCGGCAAGCTTACCGTTTCCAAAGTCCTGAACCAGGATTCCGACCGTGACGGCGGACGCTCCCTCGCCTCCGTCAAACGTGCCCGTGAAAAGGCGCGCAAGATCGCGATGGGTTCGAAGGAACCGGCACAGAAGGTTTACCGCGAAGTCGTTATTCCCGAAGTCATCACGGTTCAGGAACTTGCGAACCGCATGGCTGAACGCTCCGCCGATGTCGTAAAGGCGCTGATGAAACTCGGCGTTATGGCGACCATCAACCAATCGATCGATGCGGACACCGCAGAACTGATCGTTACCGATTTCGGTCACACGGTCAGACGCGTCACCGAATCCGATGTTGAAACGGATCTTGGCGGCGGTGAAGATACGGCGGAACAACTTGTTTCCCGTCCCCCTGTCGTTACGATCATGGGTCACGTCGACCACGGTAAAACATCGCTTCTCGACGCCCTGCGTTCCACGGATGTCGTATCCGGCGAAGCCGGCGGTATTACACAGCATATCGGCGCGTATCAGGTAACGCTGAAATCCGGTGATAAGATCACCTTCCTCGACACGCCTGGTCACGCGGCCTTTACCGAAATGCGCGCACGCGGTGCGAACGTCACGGACATCGTCGTCCTTGTCGTTTCTGCCGCCGATTCCATCATGCCGCAGACGATCGAGGCGATTAACCACGCGAAAGCGGCGGGCGTTCCGATCATCGTTGCCGTCAACAAGGTCGACCTTCCCGATGCGAACCCGCAAAAGGTGAAGCAGGACCTTCTCCAGCACGAGATCATCGTGGAAGAGCTGGGCGGCGACACGATGTGCGTCGAGATTTCCGCGAAGAAGAGAATCAACCTCGACAAGCTGGAAGAAGCCATTCTCTTGCAGGCCGAAGTTCTCGAACTCAAGGTCAATCCGAACCGCGACGCCGTTGGTGCCGTTGTCGAATCCAAAATGGAAATCGGCCGTGGATCCGTGGCGACCGTACTGATCCAGCGCGGAACGCTGAAACAAGGCGATATCTTCGTCGTCGGCGCCGAATGGGGCCGCGTACGTGCGCTCTATGACGACCGTGGTAATCAGCTGCAAAAAGCCGTTCCGGGTCAGCCTGTCGAAGTTCTCGGCCTCACCGGTACGCCTGATGCGGGTGATATCCTGAACGTTGTCGAAAACGAAGCGAAAGCCCGTGAAGTTTCCGAATACCGTGCCCGCAAGAAACGCGAACGCGCAAGCGCTGCGCTTTCCACGAATCGCCAGGGCAAGTCGTTCGAAGACATTCTGGCCGCCGCGAAAGTCGCCGACAACAAAAAGATCCTGCCCGTCCTCATCAAGGGCGACGTGCACGGCTCGGTCGAAGCGATCATCGGATCTCTCGGCAAACTTACCGAAGAAAGCACGGAAATCGGGATTCAGGTCCTGCACTCCGGCGTTGGCGGTATTACCGAATCCGACATCACACTGGCCAAGGCATCCAATGCGTTCGTCATCGGCTTCAACGTCCGTGCGAATGCACAGGCACGCGTTCAGGCCGAGCGTGAAGGCGTTCAGATCCGTTATTACAACATCATCTACAACGTGATCGATGATGCTAGAGCGGTTCTTTCCGGCATGTTGTCGCCGACACGCCGCGAAGACTATCTCGGCCAGGCGGAAATCCGTCAGGTGTTCAACATTACGAAGGTCGGAAAGATCGGCGGATGTATGGTTACGACGGGTATGGTCAAACGCGGCGCCGGCGTCCGTTTGCTCCGCGACAACGTCGTTATCCACGAAGGGACGCTCAAGACCCTCAAACGCTTCAAGGACGAAGTCAAGGAAGTCAAAGAGGGCATGGAATGCGGTATGGCCTTTGAAGGGTACGAGGATATCAAGGAAGGCGATATCATCGAATGCTATCAGGTCGTGGAAGAAGCCCGTACGCTGTAACAAACATCCCTCACCCCCGCGTCAAACGGGGGTGATGATTTCAGGAACGAAGAATGAAAAAGAGTACGGCAAGCCAACCATCACAACGCATGCTCCGCGTCGGGGAACAGATCAGACATGTTCTGGCCGAGGTTCTTTCGCGCGGGCATTTCCACAACCCGCTTCTGATGGATGCCGCAAGCAGCGTTACCGTGACGGAAGTGCGCGTGTCACCAGACCTGAAACACGCGACCGCCTATGTCATCTCGCTTGGCGGCGCGAACATGGCGGAATTCCTTCCGGCCCTGAATGAAGAGGCTCACGCCTTCCAAAAAGAAATCAACCGCCAGACGCAACTTAAATTCACACCGAAGCTGCAATTCCGCGGCGATGATATGTTCGACAAGGCGCAACGTCTGGACAGTCTTATAAGCAATATCAAGTATTCGGATCAGAACGAATAGATACGATTTGTCGATGCTGCGTAAATCTCTTACACCATTGTTTAATGGCCCTGTTTTATCCGGCAGGCTTGTTTTAAGAAAACTCAAAAATAAAGATGCCAATGCCTTTCAAGCGGCTATGATTGAAAATAACTCTGAAATGGAGCGTTGTTTTTCGATGCCGCAAGGCGTTGGAAACGATATA
>QFNK01000160.1 GCA_003240795.1 Micavibrio aeruginosavorus
GCTCGAATGCTCCCGCAGGGGCGGAGGAGTTGCCAAGCTCGTTTTCAACCGCCTCGAAAGCCGTGCAGATCGTATCGCGCAGGCCCGTAAACCACGCAAAGGCCTGTTGCTTGTGTTCATCGTATGTGTGCATTGGCGAGAGTCCTTTATCCGGTGTTGTCATAGGACAGATCGCAGCGCCCTGCAAGAACAGGGAAGCATAGTTTTAGCGCACCTGCCGTAACGCTTCGCCCACGATCATCGAGCAGGCGTTGACCACGTTCATGGAGCGGGGGCCGGATGCCATCGGAATGGTGATGCGCGCGTCGCAGCTCTGATGGACATGCTCCGGCGCGCCGGCGCTCTCCTGTCCGGCGAGAAGGATGTCCCCGGGACGGAAGGCGAAATCAAGATAGGATTGGTCCGATTTCGTCGTCAGCAGGATGACGCGGCGATCCGCGTAAAAAGCGCGGAACGCGTCCCAGCTGGCATGTTTTTTCAAGGTGACAAAATCAATGTAATCCATAGCGGATCTGCGAATTTTTGCCTCGTCCCAGACGAATCCGGTCGGTTCGATGATGTCGAGGGGAAGCCCCATGCAGGCGGTCAGGCGCATGGCGGCACCTGTGTTCTGCGGGATCTCCGGCTGATAGAGAGCGAGATTGATAGAAGTCATGCGTTACTCTATGATCTTTTTCTGCGGAATTCCAGAAATCCTCTCTTGTTCACCTGGGGTTTTTGGTGGTATTCCGAAGCGTTAAAATTCTTAAACCGATCACGGCATTAGCAAATATGAGCACAGACCATTCACCTGAAAATCAGGGCCGCACACTTCACGGCGAACACAGACCAGACGGATATGAGCAGACAGGCCTTTCCGCGCAGGAAACGCGCCGCGACTTCTTGTTCCTGACGGCGGCGGCCTTTGGCGCGGTCGGCGCGGGCTCTGTCGCCTGGCCGTTCATCAACCAGATGAACCCGGCGGCGGACACGGTCGCGCTGTCCACGACGGAAGTCAACCTCGCCCCGATCGAACCCGGTCAGGCGATCACGGTGATGTGGCAGGGGAAGCCCGTATTCATCCGTCACCGCACACCGGAAGAAATCAAGGAAGCCGAAGCCGTTGACGTCAACGTCCTGCGCGATCCGCAAACGGACGAGCAGCGCATCCATGAGGGCAAGGCGCAATGGCTTGTCCTCGTTGGTATCTGCACGCACTTAGGCTGCGTTCCGCAAGGGCAGAAATCCACGGACGTAAAGGGGGAGTACGGCGGATGGTTCTGTCCGTGCCACGGCTCGCACTACGATACGTCCGGCCGCATCAGAAAAGGCCCGGCACCGAAAAACCTCGCCGTGCCGAAATATGAATTCCTCAGCGATACGAACATCCGCATCGGCTAATTAAAAGATTTCGAGAGAGAGAAACATGGGCTCCAAAGAACGCAAAGCTTTTGAAAATCCGGTGGTCGAATGGGTCGATTCCCGCCTGCCGGTCTTTACGATGATGCAGAAGGAATACGGCGTATTCCCGACACCGCGCAACTTCAACTACTTCTGGAACTTCGGCGCGATCGCCATGGTCATGCTGATCACTATGATCATCACGGGCATCACGCTCGCCATGCACTACAACCCGTCCTCGATCGGCGCGTTCAACTCGGTCGAGCGCATCATGCGCGACGTCAACCACGGCTGGATGATCCGCTACATGCACGCGAACGGTGCGTCGTTCTTCTTCATCGCCGTTTATATCCACATCTACCGCGGCCTTTATTACGGATCGTACAAGCAGCCGCGCGAACTGCTCTGGATTCTCGGCATGGTCATCTTCCTCCTGATGATGGCGACGGGCTTTATGGGCTACGTTCTTCCATGGGGTCAGATGTCCGGATGGGGCGCAACGGTTATTACCAACCTTTTCTCCGCCATACCGCTTGTGGGTGATTCCATCGTGACGCTGCTCTGGGGCGGCTTCTCCGTCGACAATCCAACGCTGAACCGTTTCTTCGCGCTTCACTACCTGCTGCCGTTCGTCATCGTCGGCGTCGTGTTCCTGCACGTCTGGGCGCTGCACGTTACCGGCTCCAACAACCCGCTCGGCATCGATGTGAAGGGGGAGCAGGACACCCTGCCGTTCCACCCGTACTACACGATGAAGGACATGTTCGGCGTTCTCGTCTTCCTGGCGATCTACGCGATCTTCACCTTCTTCATGCCGAACAGCCTGGGCCACCCGGACAACTATATTCCGTTCAACCCGCTGGTCACGCCGGCGCACATCGTCCCTGAATGGTACTTCCTGCCGTTCTACGCGATCCTGCGCGCCATCACGTTCGACCTGAACCTGTATCTGGCAGGCGCGGGCGGTATCGCCGGCCTCCTGATCTACAGCTATGTCTGGCGCAAAACGCCTGACCCGCGTCTTACGCCGTATGTGAAGATCATGGTTCTGGCCGCGGTCATTCTCGGCATACCGGGTGCGCTTCTCGCGTTCTTCAAGGACGTTCCGGCGCTTGCCCCCGTGATCGAGATGATCCCGTTCCAGTCCTTGAGCCTCATGCCGGCAAAACTCGGCGGCGTATTGGCCATGTTCGGCGCGATCGCCGTCCTGTTCGCCCTGCCGTTTATCGACAACCATCCGGTCCGCAGCGCGCGTTTCCGCCCATGGTACAGAATTGCGGTCATCGCGCTTCTGGTCGTGTTCCTGATCCTCGGCGTCTGCGGCGCGAAACCTGCGGAAGGACTTTGGGTTCCATTGGCACAGATCATGACGCTGGCTTACTTCGGCTTCTTCCTCGTGGTCATTCCGTTCCTGAACAACCATGAACCTGTCGTCAGACTGCCCGACAGCATCCATCAGGCGATCCTGACAGGTGCGAAGTCGGTTGCCGTTCTGGCACTGGTCGGCCTGTTCGCCTTCGCCCCTTCGTCCGCAAAGGCGCAGGAAGAAGCGGCAGCACCCGCACAGGAAACAGCACCGGCGCAGGAACAAGCCGCAGAAACCGAAGCGGCACCAGCAACGCAGCAGGAATCTGCCGACGGCGCAATGACGCCGACGGCCGAAGCGGACAAGGCATCGCCGGAAGGATCCGAAGGCCACGCCGCCGAATCCTCCCACGCGGCTCCGCATGACGCGGGCGGCCACCATGCGGTGAAGCTTGAAAAACAGGACTGGCATTTCAGCGGCCCGTTCGGCACCTATGACCGCGCGGCCCTGCAACGCGGGTTTCAGGTCTACAAACAGGTTTGCGCGACCTGCCACGGCCTGAACCGTGTCGCATACCGCAACCTTGCGGCATTGGGCTACACGGAAGGGCAGATCAAGGCGATCGCCGCGGAAGTATCCGTCACAGACGGCCCGAACGACGAAGGCGATATGTTCGAGCGTCCAGGCCGCCCGAGCGACCACTTCAAAAACCCCTACGCAAACGACAATCAGGCGAAGGCCACAAACAACGGCGCCCTGCCGCCGGACCTGTCCCTGATCGTCAAGGCCCGCGTTGGCGGTCCTGACTATGTCTACGGCATCCTGACAGGCTATGAAGAGCCGCCGGCAGGAACGGATCTCGCTCCCGGCCAGCACTGGAACAAGGTTATGCCTGGCAACAAAATCGCCATGCCGCCACCATTGGTTGAAGGCGCGGTTGCTTATGAAGACAGCACACCGACCACCGTTGACCAATATGCCCACGACGTGACGCATTTCCTGGCCTGGGCCGCCGAGCCGGAGATGGAAGAACGCAAGCAGACAGGTATTAAGGTTGTAATCTTCCTTCTGGCTTTTGCCGGTGTCATGTACGCCGTGAAACGCAAAATCTGGTCGAAAATTCACTGACTTTAACTTTTAGTCATAGAAACGAAGGGTATAATCATATCGGTTATACCCTTTGTCATTTTTGAAGGCATCCGCACCCACCATGAAAGAAGAAATCAGAATAAACCTGATGACGGCCAGAATACTCCAGTTCTGCGCGGACATATTCGCCGTGTTCGGGGTGATCCTGTTCGGCTATATCTATTTCCATTCTTTCAGCGACAATCCCGTGCACGCGCTGCGCGATCCGTTTTTTGTCGTTACCATCCTCATCCCGTTTCTGCCTGCCGCCGTCCTTGCCTTTGCCGCGTCGCGCAAGCGAAAAAAGGTGCAGGCGATGGTCGACAGGATGAACGCGGAAAAATCCGGCGGCCAGTAATTCTTTCCTGTGTAAGGACGAGCGGTGAAGCAACAGCCCTTGCGTCGCAGGGCCGCGGCTTCTAACATGAATCTTTAAAAGGAGAATCAGCCATTATCCCGTCCGTCGTCCTGTTGAACATTATCGCAGCCGTTTGCCTCCTGTTGTGGGGCGTAACGCTTTTGCGTCTTGGCGTGACGCGCGGTTTCGGGGCGGAGCTTCGCCGCTTCCTCGCCATGTGCACGGGCAACCGCGTAAAGGCGTTCCTCGCCGGCATCGGCATGACCGCGCTTTTGCAAAGCTCCATGGCGACGACCCTGATCGTGACATCGTTCGCGGGGCAGGGGATGGTGAATGCCAGCGCGGGCCTTGCCATTATCCTCGGCGCGGATGTCGGCACGACATTGGTCGCGCAGTTCTTCTCCCACAATATGGGGCTTCTGACGCCGCTTGCCATGGTTGCGGGGTATATCCTGTTCAGCCTCGAACGCTCCGGCACGATCAAGAATATCGGCCGTATTTTCGTCGGCCTCGCCCTGATGCTGATGGCGCTGGCATGGATCAAGGACGCGTCGGGACCGCTCAAGGAATCCGAGACCCTGCCGCTGATCCTCGCGCCGCTCGACAAGGACCCGTTCTTCGCCGTCCTGCTCGCGGCACTGTTTACATGGATCGCGCATTCCTCGCTGGCCATCGTCCTTTTGGTCATGTCGCTGGTCGCGGGCGGCGTGCTGCCGCACATGCTGGGGTTCTATATGGTGTTGGGCGCGAACCTCGGCGGCACCATCGCGCCGCTGCTCGCAACCCTCCGCGACAATCCGGACGCGATGCGTATTCCGCTCGGCAATATGATCGTCCGCACGATCGGCGTGTTCGGGTGCCTGCCGCTCCTCGGCATGGTCGTGCCGT
>QFNK01000161.1 GCA_003240795.1 Micavibrio aeruginosavorus
GCTTGCTTGCCGTCGCGACCGCCCTGGACGACATCCCGGTTCTGGCCTTGAGGGAACAGGAAGCAGCCCGGTTGAAGAACGGCAATTCGTTGTCCTTTGTTTCAAAGCCAGATCTGGACCGTATGACGGACAGCGGCATTGAATGGGGCGGCGCAGACCCCGTTACCGCCCTTACCGTTTACGGCAAAAAGGCTATCGCCATTGTCGAGATATCGGGGCCGGAACTTCATCCGATCCGCATTTTTAATGTCTAGATAAAGAAAAGGAAAAGACGATGTCGATCACAGCAGAAAAGAAAAAAGAAGTTATCGAAGCCAACGCCACGAAACAAGGCGACACGGGTTCGCCGGAAGTACAGGTCGCGATCCTGACGGAACGCATCAACAGCCTGTCCGGTCACATGCAGTCCAACAAAAAAGATTTCAGCTCCCGCCGCGGTCTCCTGAAAATGGTTGCCACGCGCCGCAAGCTGCTCGACTATCTCAAGAGCAAAAACGAAGGCCGTTACCAGGCCCTCATCGAGAAACTGGACATCCGCCGCTAGTTTCACCGCATATTCGAAAAACCCGCCATCCGGCGGGTTTTTTTATTGCCTGACATGGAACTGATACAAAAAATCAAGATATCGCCTTAATTACGCGGAATTATTTAGGGGGGCCGTACGTTGTTTTGTTGAAGATTTCCATCCAACACAGGAGAAAGAAAATGAAACATCTTGGTAAATTCGCCCTTGCGGCTCTTTTAACAACGGCCATCGCGATGCCGTCCTACGCTCAGGGCAGCGGCGGCTCCTCCGGTGGCGGTAGCGGCTCGAGCGGCGGTTCTGCATCCTCTTCGGGTTCTTCGGGCTCGTCCTCGGGATCAAGCGCAGGCGGTAGTGGCGGCTCTAGCACAAGCAGCGTAAAAGGAAGTGCAAACACCGGTTCCGCAGCGGCACGCGGTACGGGCAGCGGCGGCGCATCGACAGGCTCCACCGCTGGCACGGCCAACACCGGAACCACAACGGGAAGCTCCACTTTCGGATCGAACACCGACCGTTCATCCAATGTAGGATCCAAAACGGACCGTTCCTCTAACGTGGGTTCCAACACGGACCGTTCTTCCGGTTACAATCCGACGGCTCGTAACATCGACACGCAAAGCAGCGCGAACACCGATATAAACGGCAACCGCGTTGACACGGACGCAAACACAAGTTCGTCCGTGAGCCCGCAGGCCGGAACCAACGCACAGACGTCAACGGCGACAACCGGTTTTAATGACTACGTTCGTCAAAACCAGAGATCCGGTACATCGCGTGCCGATATGCGCCGCCAGTTCCGCACTATGGATACCAACAACGACGGTCGCTTGAGCCAGGATGAAATGAACAACAGCCCGACAATGGCACGTTAATTCATTCAAGTGGAAAAGCCCTCTGCCTTGCAGGGGGCTTTTTTGTTACGTGAGCGTTACAATTCGTCCCATTCTTTTCACACGGTCACAATAATGATGCCTCGTTGTTATGCGATGCTATACATACTCAAAATATGGCTGATGCCATAGGAAAGGAGTTTTCATCATGAAAACAGAAAATTTCAAGAAGACAATGTTTGGTGCCATGCTTGTAGGTGCCTTGGCTCTGCCGCTTGCAACCGCCAATGCTGAAGGCACGAAAGTAGAAAAGAACGCCGCAACGACAGGCTCTTCCGAACTGAATTCCCAAACCTTCAAAGCGCTTGATGCAGACAAATCAGGTTCTTTGACGGAAGAAAAATATAACGAAATGCCGAACGCATCTGTAAGCTTCAACGAAGCGGATGCCAATGCCGACGGCAAACTTACGCTGAGCGAGCTGCGCTCTATCCCGCAAGGTAGCGCGCCGCACAGCAAGCTGGCGGTGGATTAATCTCCCTCAATTCCACGTGCTGGCAACAAGAACCCCCGCCCAGACACCCGGCGGGGGTTTTTTATGTGGTAGTGCAGAAATTCTAGGCGGCGGTTTTGTGATCGGTGAGCGCGTAACGCTTCATGATCTTTCCGTTTTCCAGTTCAAACACAACAGGGACGCCTGTTTCCATTTCGGCCTTGTTGATTGTCTCCGGCGTTTCGGCGCCGAGGATGATCAAAAGCGCGCGAAGGGAGTTGCCGTGCGCGGCGACAAGAATGTTTTTGCCGTCCAGAAGCTGCTGCGCGATGTTTGCGGCGTAATACGGACGCACGCGTTTTTCCACGACGTCCTGCAAGCACTCACCGCCCGGAGGGGCGACATCGTATGAGCGTCTCCAGATCTGGACCTGGTCCGCGCCAAATTTTTCGGCCGTTTCGTCCTTGTTCAGGCCGGTCAGGTCGCCGTAGTCGCGTTCACGCAGATCGTCATGCGCGATCATCGTCGGTATCAGGTCGGCCTGCCCCGCATTTTCAAGCGCGATTCTGGCTGTGTTGTTCGCGCGTTTCAGCGTGCTTGTGTAGACGGCATCGAACTTCACGCCAAGCTTCTCAAGGCGTTTTCCTGCGCCGGCCGCCTCTTCACGGCCAAGGTCGGACAGGTCGATATCGTGAAAGCCCGTAAAACGGTTTTCGAGGTTCCACTGGCTCTGGCCGTGGCGAAGAAGGACGAGGTAATTCATTTTCTTTCCTTTCAAAGAGGAACTGTGCATTAATCCGGCAACATTATTAAGCATGTATGTCAAAAGCAATATGCCCGGTATATTAACCCAGTATATTTCCAGCCATGCTTCTAGCATGAATTTTGCTGAATACCCTCTTAACACCGCGTACAAAAGAAGACCGTTGGGCAAAGGCACCGAAGCTAGCGTGAAAGATGGTGAAAAAATAAATGCTAAAGTTATTATTAGTATTGGGTGTTTTTTCCTAGAGCCCATAATACGCCATGCAACCCAATAGAAAAAAAGCGCAATCGGAAATAAGCTGAAAAATAAGATAGCGTACCCAATGAATAAAATATGAATCGTTTCCATTTGAAATGTCATTGGTAAATGAAAAAATCCCCGCCTGATGCGGGGATTTAAGGGTATTAAAGAACATTAAAAATGTACAGCAGGATGATGACGGGAATTGGAATTCCGACCATCCACAAAAGAATGCCTTTCATGGCTTACTCCTCAAAAATTTCTAAAAAAGCAGGTACAGCAGAATAATTACCGGAATTGGAACTCCGACGAGCCAAAGAAGTATGCCTTTCATATAATTTCTCCCTTAAAAACACCTGTTTATCGATAGGCATACGCCCAACAAGCGGCAAAGTTCCTTTGGGCAACAACATTTTGACAAAACTGGCTTTTCAGGCTATGTAAGACCCCGGAATGAGGGCGTTTCTTCAGACCGAGATGATTCATACGGTTGACTGTTAAATGCTTTGATAAAAGCCTTTCACTGTCCATCGTATTTATATCCAAGCAGATCAAACGTCCTTTTTCCCCTGCATTGCCGGATGGCCGGATTGCGGGTTGTTTTCACAAGAAAGGACTAACATTTAATGTTTAACGTATTCCGCAAGGAAATTGAATTCGCCGGTAAGAAACTGGTATTCGAAACAGGCAAAATCGCCCGTCAGGCCGATTCTGCCGTTATGGTCACGCTCGGCGGCACGCAGGTGCTCTGCACGGTCGTCGGCGCGAAAAAAGTAAAAGAAGGCCAGGACTTCTTCCCCCTGACGGTCAACTATCAGGAAAAAACATATGCTGCCGGTAAAATCCCTGGCGGCTTCTTTAAACGCGAAGGCCGTCCATCGGAAAAGGAAACGCTTGTTTCCCGCCTGATCGACCGTCCGATCCGCCCCCTCTTCCCTGAAACATTCCTGAACGAAGTCCAGGTCGTCGCAACGGTTGTCGCACATGACATGGAAAATGATCCGGATATTGTTGCGATGCTCGGCTGCTCCTGCGCCCTGACGCTTTCCGGTATTCCTTTCATGGGCCCGGTCGGCGCTTGCCGCGTTGGTTACAAGAACGGCCAGTACCTGATCAACCCGACCATTCAGGACCTCGAAGGTTCCGAACTGGAATTGGTTGTTGCCGGTACGCAAGAAGGCGTTCTGATGGTTGAATCAGAAGCTAAGGAACTCTCCGAAGACATCATGCTCGGCGCCGTCATGGAAGGCTGGAAAGCGTTCCAACCCGTCATCAACGCCATTATCGACATGGCCGAAATGTGCGCGAAAGACCCATGGGATGTTTCCGAGAAAGACCCAACCCTTGTAAAACTCTACAGCGATATCAAAGCGAAATACGCCGGTGAAGTCGCGCAGGCATACTCCATCACGGTCAAGCAGGACCGCTATGCGGCCGTTGGCGCGGTGCGTGACAAGGTCGTTGCCGAATTCGTGACCGAAGACATGCCGAAAGACAAAGTCGCCTCCGAATTCCACCTGCTCGAGGCGGAAGTGGTTCGCGGCGGCATCCTGAAAACCGGCAAGCGTATCGACGGACGCGACACGAAGACGATCCGCCCGATCATCGCCGAAGTCGGCGTTCTGCCACGTGCGCACGGCTCCGCCCTGTTCACGCGCGGCGAAACACAGGCTCTCGTCGTTACGACGCTCGGCACGGGTCAGGATGAGCAGATCATCGACTCGCTCGAAGGCGAATACCGCGAGCGCTTCATGCTTCACTACAACTTCCCTCCGTACTCCGTTGGTGAGACGGGCCGTATGGGTTCCCCCGGCCGCCGCGAAATCGGCCACGGTAAGCTTGCATGGCGCGCGATCCACCCGCTGTTCCCGACGTCCGAAGAATTCCCGTACACGATCCGCACGGTCTCCGAGATCACGGAATCCAACGGCTCCTCCTCCATGGCAACGGTTTGCGGCACATCCCTCTCGATGATGGATGCGGGCGTTCCGCTGGCTCGTCCTATCGCCGGTATCGCGATGGGCCTGATCAAGGAAGGTTCCGACTTCGCCGTTCTCTCTGACATTCTCGGTGACGAAGACCACCTCGGCGACATGGACTTCAAGGTTGCCGGTACGGACAAAGGCATCACCGCGCTTCAG
>QFNK01000162.1 GCA_003240795.1 Micavibrio aeruginosavorus
CCCCGTATTGCACGGGATCGAAAATGGTCTTGGTCATGGATTTTTCCGCCTCTAATAAAAAGAATATGCAAGGAAGCATAAACCGCGCGCGCGCCTATTCAAGAGGGGCTATGACAAAACCATTCCTTTAAGTCCCAAAACGCGCTACATCCTAGCCCATGAAACATTCCGCCCGCATCCAGTCCGCGATCGACCTTCTGGCCCGTATAGAGGCCGGACGCATTCCCATGGATAACACAATCCGGGACTTTATGGGCGCGCGCCGGTTTATCGGTTCGAAAGACCGCACGGCGATTGTCGAGCGGATCTACCGCATCGCCCGCTGCCGCGCCCGTCTCGGCTGGTGGATTGCACAGGCCGGTGCGGAGGATTTTTCCCGCACGCGCATCATCACGGATCTCGTCCTGAACGACGGCGCAAAGCTCGAGGATGTGGCAGGTCTTTTTGACGGGGACCGTCACGCGCCCGAACTTCTGGAGCCGTCCGAGGAAAAGCTTATCGCCTTCCTTTCCGGCAAAACGATAGACGATGCCGCGATGCCCGATGCGGTCCGGTGTGAATGTCCGGATTGGGCGGAAGAAAAACTCCGCGTCCTGTTCGGCGATGAATTCGAAAAAAACCTGCGCGGCATGATCGAACCCGCACCGCTCGATCTGCGGGTCAATACCGTCAAGGGCACGGTCGATGAGGCGATGGCCTCCCTCGCCAAGGACGGGATCAGGACAAAGAAATCCGCCTATTCGCCTGTCGGTCTTCGAACGTCAGGCAAGCCTTATATGAGTGAGTCAAAAGCCTTCCGCTCCGGCCTCGTCGAAATTCAGGATGAAGGATCGCAGCTCATCGCATGGGTCAGCGGCGCAAAGCCCGGCATGCGTGTCCTGGACTTCTGCGCGGGCGGCGGCGGCAAGACGCTGGCGCTGGCCGCCATGATGCAGAACAAAGGCAACATCGTCGCGACCGACAACGACACCCGCCGCCTTGAAAAAGGAAAGCCGCGCTATCGTAAAGCGGGCGTCCATAATGTCGAGGCGCGATCGCTGGAAGAAGAACAGAACCGCAAATGGCTGCGCCGCCAAAAGGGCGCGATGGACGTTGTTCTGGTGGATGCGCCGTGCTCGTCCTCCGGCACATGGCGGCGCAACCCCGATTTGCGCTGGAAATGGTATGGCCCGTCGCTGGAGGAAATTATCGCCCTTCAGGCCGAAATCCTTGAACGCGTGGCCGACAAGGTCAAGCCGGGCGGCCGTCTTGTGTATGCGACCTGTTCCCTTTTCAGCGAGGAAAACGAGAAGCAGGTTGAGGGATTTCTTTCCCGCCATCCCGAATATACCGTTCTGCCTCTTCAAAGTATTTGGGAAGGGGTTGGCGACGCGCCATGCGACGGTGATTTCCTGAGGCTAACCCCCGAAAAGCACGCGACAGACGGCTTTTTCGCCGCTGTCCTGCAACGGAACGCATAATCACAAAATAATCTTGACAAAATTGTTCAATACCAACTAACAGTTGTTTAGTTGGTATAATGCATTTATGTGGGGAAAAATGATTATCAGGAATATAAACGGTGCGGTCATAGCGCATTCCGATGAAAAAACGCTGCGCCGCGCGGCCGAATATTGCGTGATGCAGAACATGGATTTGTCCGGCGCGGATTTTCGCGGCGGCAGGTTGAGGGGTGCCGCCCTTGACGGCATGCGCGGAAAAGACGCCTGCTTCTGGAGTGCGGATTTGACCAATTCGGATCTGGGGCTTGCCGATCTGCGCGGCGCGTATTTCTCAAGCACGATTCTGGAGGGCGCTGTTCTCGATGGCGCGAAGATATCCTGCCCCAGCTTCTGGTCTTGCGATTTGCAAAACATAAAGAGCATGCACGGCCTTATCTATAGCCATAGGGGGGAGGTCGATATCTCCCTGAACCGCCCGCCGCTGGTCGTCCGCGGACTTCCGCAGCGTCTTGTCCTTTTGCCGGGATTTTGCCTTTGGGGAAGCTGGATTTATCCGGCCGGTGACATGCCCGCCGATCTCCGGCACGCCCTGAAATCCGCCGGTGCATCTATGACAGACATGCTGCGCCGCTCCGTGCGGAATGCAAAACCACATATCCCAAAGATAAACGGCGCAGAAGCCGCGTTTTAAACCTTCCTTAAACCTTTGCGGTCAAAAAGAACGCCTTCAAAAAATCTATAGTTGTAAAGGAGTAAACTATGTTCGTTAGACCAAGCCTCCCGTTCCTGCCGCGCCGCGATATGCAGATTTTTGATCTCATGGAGCTCGCCGGAAAAGAATGGGATATGAAATCCGCCTGCCGCAAAGACATCCGCGCCTTCGATGAATGGAAGAATGCCGGGGAAAGCGCGCAGAGGCTGTCATCTGCCATATATCTTGCCGCGTCCGGATATTTTCTGCGCCGCCGCGCCAGAAAATCGGTTCAGTTCTACCGTATCGTCCGGCGCAGGCGCATTCGTTTGTTCCGCGACTATCTTCAGGCTTTGCCGCTGCGAGGTTTTTGCATGACGGCTATCGCGTAACATCAGGCAACACGAAGTGGGGAAAAAGAAATGAACATTCATATTAAACTCGGTTCCATTCGGTCTATGAACTTTGAATGGAATAAATCATTCGGAATCAAACCGTTCTTTAAAAAAACAAGTTACCGTTGCGAAACGATTGTAGATATGCCATATACACAGCTCATAATAACATCATCCAAATGGACACCTTTAAGAAGGGCTGCAAATGACGAACAAAAAAATGGCGAAGCTGCAGAACATCCTGCAGGAACTCATTGCAATCGATCCTGAGTTTCCGATCCAGTGGGTCACTGTTTTTGCCGAAATCGCAAGCGAAGAGGGCATCTCGCTGAAGGACATCTCCGACCGTACGGGCATCTCCATGTCTGTAATGTCGCGCACAATCGGCGCTCTTTCCAACGCCCGCCGCATGGGTAAGCCATACGGCCTTATCGTTGTAAAGCACGCGAAAGAAGACCGCCGCCGCAAGGAATTGTACCTGTCGGCAAAAGGCAAGAAACTGGTCGAGAAACTCGACAAAGCGCTTTAAGCGTTGTTAACCAAAAATCCAAAGCCGGATGCCCTGCGCTTCCGGCTTTTTTTTATTTGGTGGCCGTCATTATGGAACTAGCGGGGACTGCTGCCTGTTCCTAATCTATGAGCGACAATCCGGGTATTTCAGAGAGCGAATTTTACATGTGGCGGGCGGTCTTCGCCTTCACATATGTCGACAACGTCCTCTCTCTGGAAGAGCAGGAATTGCTCCAGTCCTATTTAAAGAAGGTGCCGTTTTCCAGGGATCAGCTGGCAACCCTCAAAAACGACCTCCGCGACCCCAAGGACGTGGTCGGCCTTTACAGGAAAATCACGCAGGCCGAGCACAAGGAGCGCTTCTGCGTTCTGGCGCGGGCGATCGTCTGGTGCGAGGGCGACATGCAGGAACAGGAGCGGGCCATCCTGAAAAAGGTTTCCTGCTTTGACGAGGAGGACGAGGAGGAGATCCTGAACTCGACCCGGGACCACCCCCACCTCCATGACTATTACCAGCAATATGCAAAGGCAGGCATGATGGGGCTCTTTAACGTTCCTCACCGCGTGGAGCTGCGGGCGTAGTGACGAGCCTTGAAATTCTTTCATATTTTGGCTAGAAATGGCCATGACAAGCACCGCTGAAAAAACCCTCCCATCCTCCGCACTTCATGACAAGATACTGATCCTCGACTTCGGATCGCAGGTGACCCAGCTGATCGCGCGCCGTCTGCGCGAAAGCGGCGTCTACTGCGAAATCTGGCCGTTCTCGAAAGGTACGCCTGAAAAGATCAGGGAGTTTTCGCCCAAGGGGCTTATTTTCTCCGGCGGCCCCGCGAGCTGTATAGAGCCCGGAAGCCCGCAGCTTGAAAAAGAAGTGTATGAGCTAGGCCTGCCCTTATTCGGGATCTGCTACGGACAGCAGCTGATGGTGCATCAGCTCGGCGGCACGGTTGAACATGGCGAGGGCGGTGAATTCGGCCGCGCCTATGTCGACATAACCGATCAAAGCCCGTTCCTGAAAGGCCCTTGGGGAAAGGGCGGCAAGGAAATGGTCTGGATGAGCCATGGCGACAAGGTCACGAAACTGCCCGCCGGCTTCACGGCACTTGGTAAATCCGAAGGCGCCCCTTACGCGATTATCAGCAACGAGAAAAAACGTTTTTACGCGGTGCAGTTCCACCCTGAGGTCGTACACACGCCGCATGGCCTGGATATGATCAAAAATTTCGCGCTGGAGATATGCGGCTGCCGCGCCGATTGGACGATGGCCGCGTTCCGCGAGGAATCGATTGCAAAAATCCGCGCGCAGGTCGGCAAAGGCAAAGTCATCTGCGGCCTGTCCGGCGGTGTCGATTCCTCCGTGACCGCCGTGCTGCTGCACGAGGCGATCGGCGAGCAGCTGACATGTATCTATGTCGACACCGGCATGATGCGCGCGGGCGAATCCGAGCAGGTCGTGAAAATGTTCCGCGACCATTACAACATCCCGCTGATCCATGAGGACGCTTCCAAAATCTTTCTGGATGCGCTGGCTGGCGTGACGGATCCAGAGACCAAACGCAAAACCATCGGCAAGCTTTTCATCGACGTGTTCGACTCCTGCTCAAAGGAAATCGGCGGCGCGGAATTTCTGGCACAGGGCACGCTCTATCCAGACGTGATTGAGTCCGTTTCCCCCACCGGAGGTCCGTCCCATACGATCAAGTCGCACCACAATGTCGGGGGCCTTCCGGACTACATGAAATTGAAACTGGTCGAGCCTATGCGCGAACTGTTCAAGGACGAGGTCCGCGCGCTGGGCCGCGAACTTGGCATGCCGGAAGAGTTTATCCGCCGCCACCCGTTCCCGGGCCCCGGCCTCGCCATCCGCATCCCCGGCGAGATCACGCGGGAAAAGCTCGACATCCTTCGCAAGGCAGACACTATATATATAGAAGAGATCAAGACCGCCGGA
>QFNK01000163.1 GCA_003240795.1 Micavibrio aeruginosavorus
ATCGGGTTCCCCGACACGGCCCATGTTCCGTTCATGTTGATCCGGTCGTTTGCCAGCGGGCCGATAAGGGCGATCTTTGCGCCTTGTTTCAATGGCAGGCAGGAGTGATCGTTTTTCAAAAGAACGCATGCCTCCGTCGCCGTTTGCCGCGCCAGTTGTTTGTGCGCGGGACGAAATGCGAAAGGTTTTGCAGACATGCGAAGATAGGGATTATCGAACAAGCCAAGTTTTTCCTTCGCTTCCAGAACATGGCGGCAGGCATTGTCGATATGTGAGATATCGATCAGGCCGTTCTTTACAGATTCCTCTAACGTCGTCAGGAATAGCTCGCTGACCATGTCGGATTCGACGCCTGCTTCCAATCCCAGTCTCGCGGCCTCCGCCCCGTGCGCGGCGATGCGGTGGTTCACCAGTTCAAGAACGCCGGTGTAATCGGAGACCATCAATCCTGAAAAGGCGTAGATACGGCGCAGAACCCCGTGGATCAGATCACCATGTGCATGCATAGGCGTTCCGTTGACCGTGTTGAAAGAGGCCATCATGCTACCCGCACCTGCCTTTATGCCTGCAACGAAAGGGGGCATGTATATGTCGTGCAGGCGCCGCGCGCTTACATCCACGGAGTCATAATCGCGTCCGCCTTCCGCGCCGCCATATGCCACGAAATGTTTGAGACAGGACATTACGGCGCGCTTATCGCCAAGGTCCTTTCCTTGCAGCCCGTTTACAAAGGCCCTGGTATATTCCGATGCCAGAAAGGGATCTTCGCCCGGGCTTTCGGCGATACGTCCCCAGCGCGGATCGCGGGAGACGTCGATCATGGGGGCATAGACCTGATCTATGCCTTCCGCGCTTGCCTCGCGGGCGGATACCGCCGCGGCTTTTTCAATCAGATCCATATTCCATGTGCCGGAAAGGCCAAGAGGGACAGGAAAAATCGTGCGGTGGCCGTGTATGACATCTTCGGCGAACATCAGCGGAATCCGCAGGGGGGATTGCATCGCCAAGTCCTGAAAAGCGCGCACGGCAGATAATGATTTTATGCCGAAAATCCCGCCGATGGCGCCGCTTTTCACTTTATTTGCGACGTCGCCGTTGGTGACGGTGCCTGTCAGCGTATCACCGCCGGGAGTGACCAGGTTAAGCTGTCCTATCTTTTCGGACAGCGTCATTTGTTCCATCAGTTCTTCAACGCGGTTTCTGGCTTTGAGCATACTTCATCGAACCCTTAACATTTTTACTGATGAAAACGATAAGGACAGCAGAAAGCAGCGGCAAGAATTAATCTTAGCTTATGCCACTATAACTGCTAACAAAATATCATGCGGCGCAATAATTGCGTTGCATCATTTCTGACTTCAAAGCTGTATAAAAACATGACGTCATAAAATGGCCTTAATCTTTTTGCTATATTTACATCTGCGGGCCGGGCCCCTCTGGCGATAGATGTCTATCGCGATGTCGGACGCATTGGGATATCCCGGTGCCTTTTATTCTTTCCAAAACGCGGCATTTGATATCCCCAAAAACGAACACGTTAAGGAGGAAAATCATGTCGTATCGTTTGTTTCAATCCCTGTTATTCCGCGCCTCGAAAATACAAGAGCGTATCGAGGACGAGCTGAAGCGCAAGTCGCCCAGCCGCTTGCGCCTGCTGAAGATGAAAAAGATCCGCCTGCTGATCGCGAACAGGTTGCAGGGGATGCTGCACCACGATTCCGCCATGCAGCTGCGTCCCGTGCCCGTCAGGGCCAATAAGAAGTTTTACCGATAGGATTTGCCGCGATGAATATGATGAAGACGTTTATTCTGCTGGCCGGAATGACCGCGTTGTTCGGCGGTCTCGGCATGCTGATCGGCGGGCAGACGGGGATGATGATCGCGCTTGCGATAGCGATTGCGATGAACATCAGCTCCTATTGGTTTTCGGATAAAATCGTTTTGAAGATGTATAACGCGCGGCCGGTGCACAACGGGCCGGTTTACGACATGACGGAGCGGCTTGCCCAGCGTGCGGGGCTTCCGATGCCGCGGCTCTATGTGATTGATAATCCGCAGCCCAACGCGTTTGCCACGGGGCGTAATCCTGAAAATGCAGCCGTTGCGATCAACACCGGTCTTGTCGATATCATGAGCGAGCGCGAAGTCGCGGGCGTAATTGCGCACGAGCTTGCCCACATCAAGAACCGAGATACGCTTATCATGACGGTCACGGCTTCCATCGCGGGCGCGATTTCGATGCTGGCAAATTTTGCGATGTTTTTCGGCGGCACCAGTCAGGATGGCGAACGTCCCATGAACCCTATTGTCAGCATTTTGGTCATGATACTTGCGCCTATTGCCGCAATGGTCGTGCAGATGGCCATCTCCCGCACGCGTGAATACAGCGCGGACAGGCTTGGTGCGGAGATATGCGGTAATCCGCTGGATCTGGCGAACGCTCTGCGCGCGCTTGAAAGTCATGCGACGCGTGTCGATAACCATGTCGCGGAAGATAATCCGGCGACGGCCCATATGTTCATTATCAATCCGCTGCACGCCAAAAAGATGGACAATCTGTTTTCCACGCACCCGAACACGGCAAACCGAATAGCAGCTTTGGAGAAGATGGCCGGAGGCGTTGCAACGGCCGAAGGTTATCGAAACCCATGGATGTAATATCCGGCATCGAAGATTAAAAAAACCGCCTTTCCGGCGGTTTTTTCATCTTAGTTCTTTTTCTTGATCCTATCGCTTATCTGCATGACAGCATCGGACGTGTTTTGGGAATTCGCAGATATTTCCTTGATGATGATGCTCTGCTCTTCGATCGCGCTGGCAACACCGTTCACATAGTGACTTACTGAGTCAGCGGAGTTTACGATCTCACGTACCGTCTGCGCGACCTCCCCGGAAATGGACTGTACTTCCGAAATTTCGCGTGCGATGTCGTCCGTTGCCTGAGCGGTCTGATTGGCGAGGTTCTTTACCTCGCTGGCCACAACGGCAAAGCCTTTGCCGGCCTCACCAGCGCGCGCCGCCTCGATGGTGGCATTCAAGGCCAGCAGGTTGACCTGATCGGCGATGTCACGGATCAGGCTTACGATCGTTTCCATTTGCTTGGTCGTGTCAACGAGACGGTCGCTTGCCTTGCCCGAGACTTTGGTTTTCTCCACGATCTCGTCCGTTGCCTGCTTTGAGGATACCATGTTGGAGGAAATCTCCCCGATCGACGCCGCAAGTTCTTCCGTAGCAGCGGCCACGCTTTGCACGTTTGCGCCCGTCTGGTCCGTCAGGTTAATCATTTCGGTAACGTCGGAAGCGTATTTCACGACTTTGAATGGCTTGCCGTTCAGGTCGAAAATAGGGTTGTAGGACGCCTGAATCCACACTTCCCTGCCGGACTTGGTTACACGTTTAAACACCCGTGCATCAAATTTACCGTTGCGAAGGTTTTCCCAGAAATCCTGGTATTCTTTACCGGAGGCTTCTGCCTGATCCACGAACATCCTGTGATGCTTTCCTTGCACTTCAGAAAGACTGTAGCCCATAAAGTTCAAGAAAATATCGTTCGCCTTGATAACTGTACCGTCCATATTGAAATGGATGACGGCCTGAGATTTGTTGATGGCATTGATCTGACCTTCAAAGTCGGCGTTGCGGATTTTTTCGTCCGTAACGTCCACGGCGAACTTGACGATTTTAAACGGTTTTCCCTCATGATCGAGAATCGGGTTATAGGAGGCCTGAATCCATATTTCCCTGCCGCCTTTTGCCAGACGTTTATACTCCCCGCGGTCATATTCGCCCTTTCTCAGTTTTTCCCAGAAAGAAGCATAATCGCGGCTGGCCGCATATTCCGGCGTTACGAATATGGAGTGGTGTCGCCCTTCGATTTCACCTGCAGTATAGCCCATCGCATTCAGAAATTGATCGTTCGCGCCAATAATAGTCCCGTCGAGATTGAATTCGATCACCGCCTGCGATTTTCTGATCGCCATGATCTGGCTGAGATAATCGGCGTCTTTTCGTTTTTGTATTTCGGCTTTTGCAGAAAGCTCTCTCTCGTTAAGCAGGTTTTTCCTCAAGGAAACGACAGAATTCGCCATTTCGCCCACTTCGTCGCCGCGGCTCTGATAAGGTACATCCTGATCCAGCTTTCCTTCTGCCAGCTGTCTAAGATATTGACCGATGCCCAGAAGAGGGCGGCTTATATAGCGGCGCAAGATAAACACAGAAGCGGTTGCACAGAGCAACACGCCAAGGCCCGTTGACAGGACGATAATCATAACCAGGCGGTCATGCATGGCGTCGGCTGTTTTTGCCGTTTCCTCGATGGCTACGCGGCTGTCTTCGGCGATATCGGTAAGAGTCTCGTTAAACGCTTTGCGGTTTTTGCGGTTCAGTTCGTTGTCCCCATAAGCACGGGCCGCATCACCACCGTCTTCAATAGCGCGCTTTACAGTCTCTGTACGGAAAGCAATAAACTCGTCACTTGCCTTTTTCAGATTCTGGAATCTTTCTTTGCTTTCCGGCCGGACAATCGGCTCCCAGGAAGAGATTTGCGATTTGATCTTCTCGAGGTTTTTCAGCAGCGGCGTTGCGTATTTTTCAACCTCTGCCGCGTCCCGTGCCATGTAAAGGCCGCGAGAATCCATCACGACGGCATAAACCAGCCCGTTGACCCTTTCGCCGTATGCTTCCCGTTGTGCGGCGAGCTGGATTTCTGCAGTCGCCTGACGGTAACTTTCAAGCCCCAGATAGCCCAGTAATGCAAGGCATATTGCCAAAGTCGATAGTAATAAAGTTATGGCGCCTATTTTTCGGGTGATTTTAATGTTTTCTAACATGAGCTGCTCTTTGTCATTGGGATATAAACGGTCAATCAACACATAGTGGACGCAGGCTTATACTTCTTGAGTAT
>QFNK01000164.1 GCA_003240795.1 Micavibrio aeruginosavorus
CCTTGCGCCTTGAAGCCGCCTTGGGCGTTAAAGGATTGCGGCTGCAATCCGACATGTCCCACCACGGGAACGCCGCGTGTGGCGAGGTGCGAGACCGTTTCCGCCATTTCCGCGCCGCCCTCGAGTTTGACGGCGGTCGCATTGGTTTCGCGGAGGAGGCGGGCGGCGTTTCTGAAGGCCTGTTCCTTGCTTTCCTGATAACTGCCGAACGGCATGTCTACGATGACCAATGAATTTTGTGTCGCGTTCACGACCGCGCGGCCGTGGCGGATCATCATCTCCATGTCGGCCTGAAGGGTCGACGGCTCCCCATACAGAACCATGGCGACGCTGTCCCCGACGAGGATCATATCGCAATGATCGTCGAGGATCTTCGCCGTCGGAGCCGTA
Source organism: Micavibrio aeruginosavorus (assembly GCA_003240795.1). GTDB lineage: Bacteria > Pseudomonadota > Alphaproteobacteria > Micavibrionales > Micavibrionaceae > Micavibrio_A > Micavibrio_A aeruginosavorus_B. The sequence continues at coordinate 391 of QFNK01000164.1, forward strand.
TAGGCCGTGAGGCAGACGAGGGGCAGATGCGGGGCGCCCTTGCGGGCGGAAATGTCTTTGATTGTTTTGCGCATGGTCTGGAGCATAAATCCGTATAAGGGTAAAAGAAAGGGGGAGAATGGCTTTATTCAAGTCATAATCCTGCCCAAATCCGTTTTTAGGAATTTATCGTATGAGAGCCAGAGCGTTACATATTTTTGCCGTCCTAATGATCGTCCTTGGCGCGGGGGCATTCGCGCAGGACCGTGCCGTTCCGGAAACGAGGGCGGAGATTACGGCGTCCTTTGCGCCGGTGGTGAAGAAGACGTCTCCGGCCGTTGTCAATATCTACACCAAGCGCGTCGTGCGTCAGAAACTCAATCCTTTCATGAATGATCCGTTCTTCGGCCAGATGTTCGGGGATATGGGGATGCGCGGGCTTTCCCGCGAACAGGTGGAGAGCTCGCTCGGCTCCGGTGTGATCGTCGAGGGCGACGGCTTGATCGTCACGAACGCCCACGTCGTCAAAGGGGCGCAGGAGATCATGGTTGTCCTGAACGACCGCCGCGAGTTCAGCGCGCGTATTTCCCTGCTCGACGAGCATTCCGACATCGCCGTCCTGCGGGTTGATGCGAAAGGGGAAGTTTTGCCCCATGCGCCGCTCAAGCCGTCGGAGTCGCTGGAAGTCGGCGATATCGTTATCGCCATCGGCAACCCGTTCGGGGTGGGGCAGACGGTGACAAGCGGGATCGTCTCGGCTCTGGCGCGGTCTTCCTTTAATATCAACGACTTTAACTTCTTCATCCAGACCGATGCGGCGATCAACCCGGGCAATTCCGGCGGGCCTCTGGTTGCCATGGATGGCGGCGTTGTCGGCATAAACACAGCGATTTTTTCGCAAAGCGGCGGCTCGCTCGGCATAGGTTTTGCGGTGCCTTCTGAAATGGTGGCAACCGTTATCGCAGCGGAAAAGAGCGGCAGTGCGAAGAACGGCGTCATCTCCCGCGCATGGCTGGGCATCAGCGGGCAGGCGGTGACGGCGGACATTGCGGACTCGCTTGGCCTCAACCGTCCGGCGGGCGTGTTGATTACGGACGTTAATCCGGCAAGCCCGCTTGCAGAGCAAGGCATGAAAGTCGGGGATGTCGTGACGAAGATCAACGGCCGTCAGATCATGGACACGGCGGAAATGAAGTTCCGCCTTGCGACCCTGCCGCTTGGTGAGGATGTTGCCATCGATGTCCTGCGTCAGGGCAAGGCGCAAAGCTTCAGGGTGAAAGCGATGGCGCCGCCGGACAAGCCCGCGCGTGCGGAGGAAGTCCTGAAAGGAAATCATCCTTTGAATGGTGCCAAAGTTTCCAATATCAATCCTGCGGTCGCTGTCGAGCTGAATTTATCGGAAGGAACGCAGGGTGTTGTCGTTACGGATATGTCCGGCGGCCGCAGCATGTCGCGCGTCCTGCAGGCAGGAGACATCATTGTTTCCGTCAATGACGTTGCAGTACCGAGTGTCGGCGCGTTGAAGGATGCGCTCGATCAGGGTATGCGCAAGCGCGTGTTCGCGATTGTCATCGACCGCGGCGGTGAGAAAACGCAGATTGTCGTCCGGTAGGCAAATCTTAAAAGAGACTCGCTTTTGCATGATGTTCGCACTATGTTCTGGTGATGCCGTCTCTTTTCGACATTCCTGAAAACGACAAAAGCCACGATGCGCCGCGTCCGCTGGCCGACCGTCTGCGCCCGCAAAGTCTGGAAGACATTGTCGGGCAGGATCATCTTGTCGGCCCGGATGGAACGCTTCGAAAAATGCTGGATGCCGGTACGCTGACCTCCCTCATTCTCTGGGGGCCGCCGGGGTGCGGCAAGACGACGATGGCGCGTATTCTTGCGCATCACACCGATCTTTATTTCGAGCAGATATCCGCGATCTTTTCCGGCGTTGCCGATTTGAAGAAGGTTTTTGAAGCGGCCAAGTTCCGCCGCCAGAGCGGGCGCGGGACGCTTCTTTTTGTGGACGAGATTCACCGCTTCAACAAATCACAGCAGGATGCATTTTTGCCCGTGATGGAGGACGGCACCATCACGCTCATCGGCGCGACGACGGAAAATCCATCCTTTGAACTGAATGGGGCCTTGCTTTCGCGCTCACAGGTTCTTGTGCTGAACCGCCTCGACGATGCCGCGCTGGAGAAGATTTTCACGCGGGCAGAAGAAGAGGCAGGGCGTTCGCTTCCCCTTGATGAGCAGGCGCGTGAGACGCTGAAAACCATGGCTGACGGCGACGGGCGTTATGCGTTGAATCTTGCCGAGCAAGTTCTGGGGCAGAGCAAGACGCTCGATATAAAAGGCCTGACGCAGCTTTTGCAGAAACGCGCACCGCTCTACGATAAAAAAGACGACTCCCATTACAACCTGATCAGCGCGCTTCACAAAAGCGTGCGCGGAAGCGATGTGGACGCCGCTCTTTACTGGCTCTCCCGCATGCTGGAGGGGGGAGAGGATCCTCGCTACATCGCGCGGCGCGTGACGCGCATGGCGGTGGAGGATATCGGCATGGCCGATCCTCAGGCTATTCAGATCGCGCTGAATGCCTGGGAAATGTACGAACGTGTCGGGTCACCGGAAGGCGAGCTCGCAATCGCGCAGGCCGTCATTTATATGGCGAGCGCGCCGAAGTCGAATGCCGCCTACAAGGCGATAGGTGCAGCCCGCCGCGCGGCACGGGAAACAGGCTCGCTAATGCCGCCGAAGCATATCCTCAACGCGCCGACGAAGCTGATGAAGAACCTTGGTTATAGTGACGGCTATGCCTATGACCACGATACGGAAGAAGGTTTCTCCGGCCAAAATTACTTTCCCGATACCATGCGGCGCGAAAAATTCTATAATCCGCGGGAACGGGGTTTTGAGCGGGAAATCGTAAAACGTCTGGAGTACTGGGAAAAATTGCGGGAAAGGAAATCCCATGATTGAAGATTTGCTGAAGTCTTACAAATGCGATGAGGAAGAATCCTATCGCCGCGATATTCTTTCCCTGATCGAAAATGCGCCGGATTGTTTTTACCGCACACATTTCAATCCGGGTCATATTACCGGTTCGGCTCTGCTCGTTAGTGCGGACAACAACCGCGTTCTGATGAACCATCACAAATTCCTGAATATCTGGATTTGTTTCGGAGGCCATGCGGACGGTGAGCGCAATGTTCTGAACGTTGCGATGCGCGAGGCGCAGGAGGAATCCGGCATCCTGAATATCGAACCCGTCATGACGGATATATTCAGTGTCGATATCCACCCGATTCCCGAAAATCCTAAAAAAGGCGAACCGCCGCACAAGCATTTCGATATACGCTATCTCCTGCGCGTAAAGGACAAGGCCGACGAGGCCTTCGCCATGAGCGAGGAGTCGCACAATCTGCGCTGGTGCGGGTATGAGGAGGCGCGCTTTCTGGCCGCGAATGATTTGAGCATGCACCGCCTTCTGATCAAATGGCAGGAGGGTAAGGCGGCATGATGAATATTCTGGCAGTGGCGCTGGGGGGCGCGGCGGGGTCGGTCATGCGCCATCTTTCCGGCAAGGCCGCATTGTCGCTTTTCGGCCTCTCTTTCCCGTATGGCACGTTATTCGTTAATGTTTTCGGCTCTTTCCTTATGGGGGTCGCAATCGGGGCGTTCGCTTTGCACGGCAATGTCCCGCAGGAGATGAAATCCCTTGTGACCGTCGGATTTCTTGGCGGATTTACGACATTCTCTGCATTTTCCCTCGATATCGTCACCCTTTATGAACAAGGTGACATCGGCCTTGCGGCACTGTATGTAGTGCTATCACTGATACTGTCCCTGCTGGCGATTTTTGCCGGCCTGATTTTGATGAGAAGTTTTGCACCATGAAAGATGTCCGCCACTTAACAATCCCTCAGGATGATGACGGCCAAAGGCTTGACCGCTGGCTGAAGAAAAACGTGCCGGAGATGTCGTTCGTTATGGTGCAGAAACTGCTCCGCACCGGACAAATCCGCGTGGATGGAAAACGGGCAAAGCCCGATGCCCGTCTCGCGGCAGGACAGGAAATTCGTCTGCCGCCGATGGACGAGCGTCCGGACAAGGCCGACGGTTATCGCTTGCGTGATGAAGATGCGGAACTGATGGTCAAATCCGTTATCTATGATGACGGCGATATCGTCGCCATCAGCAAGCCGCCGGGCATTGCATCACAGGGCGGCCTTAACATTGAACGCCATATCGACGGCATGGCGGAGGCGCTGGTCACGAAAGACGGCATAAAGCCGCGGCTTGTCCATCGTCTGGACCGCGATACATCCGGTGTTCTTCTTCTCGCGCGTTCGGCCGAAATGGCACGGCGCCTTGGCAAGATGTTTCAAAGCCGCAACATGAAGAAAATCTACTGGGCCGTGACTTCGCCCGCGCCATTGGAGATGGAGGGCGAGATCAAGGCACCGATCCGCAAGGGCACCGAAGGTTTTGAGAAAGACAAGATGATCGTCGATCCGGTCG
>QFNK01000165.1 GCA_003240795.1 Micavibrio aeruginosavorus
GTGATGGAGCTGTCGAGGAGAAGGCGTACCATCCCCATGATGCCCGTCATCGGCGTGCGGATTTCGTGACTGACCACGGCGAGAAAAGCAGACTTCGCGCGGTTGGCTTCATCCGCTTCTTCCTTGGCGCGGCGCATCTCTTCAACGCGCTTGGCGTCCTGCTGACGGAATTCCGCGAGGAGGTGGCGTTCCTTCTCGATCACTTTCAAAAGACGCGCATGTTCGGCACTGTCTTTCGTTTCTTTCAGGCGCGTCAGATTCAGGGAGTCGCCGCCAAATCCTGCACCGTTATATTGCGTGTCCTTTATGTTCTTTTGACGAAGCGCCATCAGGAACAAAATCCCCTGCGGCACGGCGGCGTACCAGAACCCGTTGACAAGAAAACCGTTATAGGGAAGGACGTTGCAAGCCTGCAGCACGGAAAAAACAAGTCCCGCAAGCGGGAAAAGCCAGCTGATACTGAACAGATAACCGGGTATCTGCCCGTTGCGCGCCTGCGCGTATCCCATCAGGGAAAGAATCAGCAACGTAAAGGCGGGTGCGCCGTACAAAAGGCTTACATGCGTTGTGCCGCTTCCCACGGGGAGGAAGAAGGAAAGCAATGTACCCATGACGTTCAGCCATGCGAGGCCGTAGAGGATATATCTTTCTGTAAAGCTTGACTGATCGATCCCGCAGAAACTCCGCGTGATGAAGATGGAAAGAAGCGTATAGCCAAGCACGATGCATAAGACGAGGCTGCTGAATATTGCGCCTTTTCCGGCAGATCCCAGAAGGTCGTACAAAACCCATGCCGACATAATGTAGAAGAAATAGATGGCATAAGGAATAAAATCGGCCCGTCTGCGCGACAGCGCGGGGAACAGGAAACATAGGGCGATGCCGGACAGCATCATGGAAATTGCCGTGTTCAAAGACGCGCGGCTTTCCGCATGCGCCGCGAACGCTTTTTCCGAATAAAGCTTCAGCGGGACGATAGACGGAATGCCGCCCGCGCCCGTAATGTCAAAAAGGACGAGCTTTTGCTGTCCTTGCTCCAGCCGTATCTTGTACGTCCCGTTGCCTGCATAGGCTGGAATGTTTGTAAGGTTTACCGCGCCGTTTTCAAATGTGCTGAACTCATAGGCGCGAACCGATTTGATGTAGCCGAACCGACCGTCCGAACGGCGGCCTAGATCGATAATCCAGTCGGCATTCTTGCCCGTGTTCGCAATTTTGATCGACAGCCATATCGGCACTCCGTCGTGGCCGAGGAATACGACAGGCTTGTCGTAAAGTTTTCCCGTCAATACGCGTCCGCCGCTGCTGCGGATGGTATCGGGTGTTATCTTCTGGTCGGGGTCTTTCTGGATGATGGCATACGGCCCAAGCTCGACCGAGTCCGTGTCCTCGTTTACTTCGGCGGCGCCCAGTACCTTCGTCTGCGCCAGGGAAGGGGCGGCCGGATGCAAAACGCACAGCACCGCGCACACCATCAGGATGGTGTGAAGGCCGGTCTGTAATCCGTTCATGCAATGCCGGAGCATGTGTGAATCCTTGAAAGGGGCGCGAAAAGCCACGTTCCCAGCACATCATGCGATGAAAAGGTTACAGATAAGTGAATATCTGGAATGATTTAGGTGGTTAATAAAAAGAAAAGGCCGTGCAAGGGCTTAGACGAGGAAAAAGCCCATCAGAAGCAATACGACCACGACAAACGCAAGCACAACCTTGCCGCCTGCCAGAAAACCGTTCCAGAGGCGTGTGGACTCCTGAAGGGTGATCGGGTCGATCTCTACGGGGTGATTGCTGTGTCCGTTGCTGCCCATGTCTTTGTAACTCTTGCTAAATTATGTTGCCTTGTATTCTAACAATACCCGCGCCGCCCTGTAAGATCAAGCGGTCAGGGCGCCTTCATTGTCGATAATGACCTGCGGCGCATCGCCGCCGCCGCGTGCCTCGACCTTGCCGATGGTGAAGACATCCTCGCCTTCACTGCGGAGCAGGGCGGCAATCGCATCGGCTTTGCCCGCCTCAACGATGACGGCCATGCCGATCCCGCAATTGAACGTGCGCGCCATGTCCGCGGCGTCCATGGATCCCGTCTTGGCAAGCCATCCGAAGATAGCCGGTCTGGTCCAGAGGGCCGCATCCAGCCGCACTGCCGTATCGGCAGGCAGGACGCGCGGAATATTCTCGCTCAAACCGCCGCCGGTAATGTGCGCCATACCGTTGACACCGCCGGACTTTATGGCCTTCAGCATCGGTTTTACATAGATTTTCGTCGGGGCGAGGAGGGCGTCTCCCATCGTTTTCCCGCTCTCGAACTGTGCCGGGCTGTCATAGCCGAGGCCGGACTGCGCGAAGAGTTTTCGTACGAGGGAGTAACCGTTGGAATGCACACCGGAGGATCCGAGGCCCAGGACCACGTCACCCGCCCTGATGTTCCCGCCTGTCAGAATTTCTTCCCGCTCGACCGCGCCGACCGTAAAACCCGCAAGGTCGTAATCGCCCGCGCCGTACATGCCGGGCATTTCAGCCGTCTCGCCGCCGATCAGGGCGCATCCGGCGATCTCGCATCCCTTGGCGATGCCTTCGATAACGGATTGCGCAACGCCGACTTCCAGCTTGCCCGTGGCGAAGTAATCAAGGAAGAACAGGGGTTCTGCGCCTTGAACGATCAAATCGTTCACACACATGGCGACAAGGTCGATGCCGATCGTGTCATGGCGGTTTGCCTCGATCGCGATCTTGATTTTCGTGCCCACGCCGTCCGTGCTGGAAACGAGGATAGGGTCCTTATATCCGGCGGCTTTCGGGTCGAACATCGCCCCGAAACCACCCAGCCCGCCCATCATGCCCGCGCGTGCCGTACGCTTGACGGCGGGCTTTATGCGCTCGACCAGTTCGGCCCCCGCGTCAATATCCACACCTGCGTCTTTATAAGCACTCTGTTTCATTTGGTTTCCGGCCCCAATCGCGTTATAAATTCGCCATACTCCCATGGAAAGATCTGATTTATGGCTGACCACATCTATAAGCAATTCGCCATCGCCCGTACAGTTTTTTATCTGTGCCTGCTGGCCCTGCCGCTCGGCGTAATCGCGCCTTCTTATGCCCAGACGGACACGACATATACCGTCGAAGGGGTGGAGGCCGACGCCAAGGCGAAAAACGCTGTCATGGCACGGGAGAAGGCGCTGGCCGAGGCGCAGGTAAAGGCTTACCGCATGCTCGCGGAAAAATTATTGCCGCCGGAAGAAATGTCGATGTTCAAGGATATCGACGCGGATACAGCGTCTATGCTGGTTCAGGATTTCGAGGTCACGAACGAACAGCTTTCCACGACCCGCTACAAGGGGACTTTCACCATCCGCTTCCGCCCTAGCGCGGTAAGGGCGCAGCTCGGTGTGCGCGGCGGCTTGCCCGCGCAGGCGGGCGGCGCGCAGCAGGCGCAGGTAAAGCCTGTCCTCGTTCTGCCGTTCCTTGAATATAACGGCCGCACCATGCTCTGGAGCGAGAACAACCCGTGGATGGCCGCATGGAAACGCGCGCCGTCCGACCGCAGCATGCAGCAGCAGGCCGTGGTGCCGCTTGGTGACGCTCTCGACATATCCAGACTCAATGACGAAGTCGGCCTTCGCGCCGATCCGATGCGGGTTCAGGAACTTGCCACGCGCTATGGCGCGGATGATGTCGCGTTCGCGATGGCGACCTCCGAACCTGTCGCCACAAAAGGCGGACGCCTGACGGTCAACATTTACAAGAATGCCTTTGAAGGACCCGTCTTCGTCCGCAAATTTTCAATAGACCAGATTCCCGGTGAACTGGAGGAGCAGCTTTACGGCCGCGCCGCGATGCAGGTAAAGGCGATCCTGCGTCAGAACTGGAAAACCGGTACGGCCGCCTATGACCCGATGACATCGTACAGCGGCCAGAAGCCGCAGGCACCGGCCGGCCGCACGGCCGCGCCCCGTACAACATACGGGCAGCAGCCTTCCGCGCCGCCGGTGCCTTATACGCGCCCAGCGCTGGGCGCCGCGCAATCATACAATGCGATTGCCCGTTACGCCTCTGCGCAGGACTGGGTCCGCATGAAAAACACGCTGGACCGCGTTTACGGCATGCAGGCCGTGATGGTGCGGACGCTGAAGCCGCGGGAGGCTTCGCTGGAAATCCGCTACGCCGGAACCCTTCCGGCGCTGCAGCTGGCGCTTCAGAATGCGGGCATATCCATGCGCGCCAACCCGTCTGCGGGAACAATTGAACTGTACCCCGCCGCCAGCCCTGTATATAGATAGACATACGCGCACAAGCGCCTGAATTTAATAAGGGGAAAACGAATGCTGACACCTGTTGCGAAGGCCGGATTCTGGGCGGCGTTTCTCGCGCTCTTTATCGCGTTTATATGGGTTTTTGACTCCGTCCTGATGCCGTTCATCCTCGGTATCATCATTGCGTATCTTCTCGATCCGGTCATGCGGCGTTTCGGCAAGAAACATGTGCCGCGCTGGGCTGCCGCGCTCCTGATCCTTTTCCTGTTCTTTCTCACAATAGCGTTGCTGTTCGTCGCGCTCGCGCCGATGGCCTTCCGTCAGGCGGAAATGCTGATCGAACAGATGCCGACCTATATCCAGAGCCTGATGGATTATGCATCGCCGTATCTTGGCTGGCTGCAAAATCAGATGGGCGCTGATTATGTCGAGCAAATAACATCCTATCTGAAGGACAGCGCGGGCAAAATCGTGACCGCCACGGGCGGCATTGCGGCAGGCATCGCGACAGGCGGAAAGGTCGTCATCAGTTTCATGACGACGCTTGTTCTTACGCCGCTTGTGGCCTTCTTCATGATGAAGGAATGGCCGCATATCGTGCGCTGGGTGGAGGGGCTT
>QFNK01000166.1 GCA_003240795.1 Micavibrio aeruginosavorus
TAGACGTTCAGGAATATTTCCGGCGGCCCAAAGGCGCGCTGATCGCGCCGCCGGCCTCTTGGTCCGTGCCGAGGGATGCCATGCCGACATCGGGCGTGTTGGTATTTTTGTTGGAGCGCGGGCGGCGTTCTTTCAGCCATTCCGCTTCTTCCGCCTCGATGCTTTTTGCGGGTGTCTTATGCTTGCTCATAACGCGCCCCCGTTTTGCGGGCTTTGCGTTTTTTATAAGCTCCGTAAGCGGTGTAGGCGAGGGTCGCCATGGCCATAAGGGTTTTCATTCGCATATATTGTCTCCTTCTTTCCCTTGCAAACACCCAAGTCACGCGCACGGTTCCAGAGATTTAAAGTTCCGGCGGGGGATTGCCTGTTTTGCCGGATACCATAAATCTGTATCATTGCTTTAATTATTCAGCCCGCACAAAAGGCCCCCGCTTGTTCCTGTTCTTGTTTCTGGTTTTGCCCAATCTCTACGTTGCCTACCGCACCGTTTCGCTATTGTCCCTGTCGCCCCTGCATGCCGTGATTTTCAGTCTGGCCGCGCTGGGACTTTTCCTGATCCAGGCATTGGGCATTGCCGGAGAGCGGACGTTTTTCCCGCACTGGAAAGAGTCTCTGGCCTCGCTAGTCCCTGTCATAAGCTGGAGCGCGTATCTGCTGTACGGATTCGTCTCGATCCTTTTTGTGTATTTGTTTTTCGGCGATATCATCCGGATCGTATGGCATTTGATCTCGATGCCCGAAAACCCCGCCGGTTTCGACCGCACGCTTTTCGCGGCCGTGGCTCTGGCGGCGCTTTTGACGGCGGCCATAGGACTGTGGCAGGCAACGGCGGGGCCGGCGGTCAAGCATGTTACCGTTCCGTTGAAAAATCTGCCCGCCGCGTTTGACGGGTTTACCATTGCGCAGATTTCGGACCTTCACACGGGGCCGACAATCAAGCGCCCCTATACGCAAAAAATTGTCGACATCACCAACGAACTGAACCCCGACCTCGTCGCGCTGACGGGCGATTTTGTCGATGGGAAGATCGCAGAACTTGCGAAAGACGTCGAACCCTTGCGTGATTTGAAATCAACTTACGGGTCTTATTTCGTGACGGGCAATCATGAATATTACTGGGGCGCGGAAGGCTGGCTCGGACATTTCAAAGCGCTGGGCATTGACGTCCTTCCCAACGAACACAGGGTGATCGAGCGCGGCGGCGAGGCTATCCTGATTGCCGGTGTGAATGATTATTCGACGCTCGCCATGCACTCCGCGAACGCGTGCAATCCGGAAAAATCCATTCAGGGCGCACCGGAAGGGCTGGTCAAAATCCTTCTGGCGCACCAGCCGGTTACGTATGAATTGTCCGAACCGGCGGGGTTTGATCTGCAGCTGTCGGGACACACGCATTCGGGACAATATTTCCCGTTCAATCTGGTCATTCCCTTCTTCCAGAAATATTACAAGGGGCTGAACCGCCACGGCGATATGTGGATTTACGTGAACACCGCATCGGGATATTGGGGCCCGCCGCTGCGGGCGGGCGTACCGCCAGAGATCACATTGATCACGCTGAAGCGATCAGAATAGCCGATTATAGATCGCTTTTTGGCGCGGTATGACCGAGGGTTTTTATTGGGATCTCCCTGTCCGGTTTATTAATTACCAGTCGGTTTTAATATCATTATGACCAAAAACAAATTTAAACGGCTCACCTTTATCTGTTTTACCGAAGCCTAAACCGCTTGTTCCATTTGAGGTGAAATTGAAAGTACCCTTCCGCCCATCATCACATTCAAAAGTACCTGTACCAGAAACTCTAGAGTCGGCGTACTGAAACTTGCCCATGCAAGCGATACCAGATTCCGTTGTAATAGTTAAACTTCCGCTCCCATCTATTTGTCCAGTCGCTTGCCCGAGAAATCTCTCTTTTCCTCTGTTGAAGTCTCCTTGAACAGGTAGTGTTAATGAGCATCCTGTAACAAAAAATGTAATTAGAATTACGTACAGTTTAAATGGCTTTTTCATGAAAAATCTCTTTATGGATAAACTAATTAATACCGCCATATCACATATCTTATGCAATCAGACCTGCAAAAGAAATTATGGCATAATTGAATTTAGTCAGCAAAATGAAACGCTTGAAAATTTATACTTTGAGACAAAAGTACAAAAAAACACTGCAACATTTAATGAATGATCGTGAAAAAGCGCTCATTACGCTTCGTTGCACTATATAAGCTTAAGTTATAGAATGTTATTTAAAAAAATGGCGGACAGGGGGGGATTCGAACCCCCGATACGGGATTAGCGTATACACACTTTCCAGGCGTGCGCCTTAAACCACTCGGCCACCTGTCCTTTAAGATTGGCGGACATTATCCAAAAACACCGTCCAGTACAAGTACTAGATATGCCCGGACGTCTTCTTTTTCCTTGTTCCCCCAGAGGCTTCCCCAATCCGGGCTTTTCCTAGCAACTTGAAGCTGTTACCATAGGGAATCAGGCGGTTCCCCGCCCCCTAACCACGCGCGAACAACAATGACGGTCAAGTCCACGGTGATACAGAGATGAGCAACAGCGCAAAATTATTGTGTTTCCTGCTGCTGTTGCCGTTTTTCGCGACAATCGCGCATGATTTTTATGCGAGCAACAAGCTGAACGCATCGAACAAGATGCGCCTTGAAATCTATGACATTGACCCGAAAGCCTATCAGGCCAGTGATTTCGGCTATGTGCTCTCCACCTACACGCCTGCCCCGTTCCAGATGGCCAAGGACATGATCGGCGAACGTGACTGGAACGTCTGGGTGGATCCGGTTCTGCGGATCTATACCTTTGTTATCGCCCTAATCCCTGCGGTCATATTCTTCATCTGGCTGGTCATTTCGAGAATATTCGACATCTGGCCTTTCGCGAAGGATGGCGGCAACAGCAGGTTCCGCGATACGTCCGAACCCGTCACAAACAGAAGCGACCTGACGGGGCGCGGCAGTATCTTTGACAAGAAAAACAAGCAGATGACGTACAAGCGGCGCTAGCCGATAAGCCCTGACACCTCGTCTGTCAGCGCGGCAATCAGCGCAAGGTCTTCGGATGTGGACAGGCGGTGATCGCCCTCTTCCCGCAGCAAAACCTTTTTATCGGTCCCGGTGATAAGGGCGGCGATCTTCTCCGCCGTCTGCCACGGCACGGCGTCGTCCTTGATCCCCTGCACCAGACGCACCGGACAGGACAGATCAATGGGCGCGTCCAGAAGGCAGTTTTCCTCCCCGTCCTCCAGCAGCGCCGCGGTGATTTTATAATCGCCGTCTTCATAGCCGCTCGGCAGCGGGAAATAGCCGTCCCGCCCCATCATCCGCTCCTGCTCCGCCGTCATGCCCGCTTTCATCCAGCGGGTGAAATCCGGCGCTGCGGCAAGACCGACAAAGCCCCGCACCCGCTCCGGCCGCGCAAGCGCGCACAAAAGACCGATCCATCCCCCCATGGAGGAGCCGACCAGCACGAGCGGCCCGTCCGTCAGCCTGTCGATCACCTCCAGCGCATCGTCACGCCATTTTCCGATTGTGCCGTCCTCGAATGCGCCTTCGGATTTCCCGTGGCCGCTGTAGTCGAAGCGGAGGAAGGATTGCCCCTGCCCCGCGCAATGACCCTCCAGATACACGGCCTTCGTCCCATCCATATCGGAGCGGAAACCCGTCAGGAAAACGACCGTCGGCAAAGCGGCGTTTGCGCCTTCCTGTTTCCGATAGGCAATCGCGGGCTTTCCAGAACGTGCCAAAAACGATAGGGACATCGTCACATTTCCTTCTTTTTCTTTTTGTCGGACGCCGAAGGGATATGGTACTTCTGGGGTCTGACAAGATTAGCAAAAACGGTGCGCATTTCCATTCCCGCGCACGATGAAAGACAATGCCATGGCGGGTGAAAAAGACAACAAGGCACAGAATATTTCTTCGGTCCGCAAGGTGCCGGTGGTGATGCAGATCATCCCTGCGCTGGGTGCGGGCGGCGCGGAACAGGGCTGTATCGACGTCGCCGCCGAACTGGTCAAATCCGGCGCGAAATCGATTGTCGTATCGCATGGCGGTCACCGCGTGCCGGAAATCCTCCGTGCGGGCTCTACCCATATCGACCTGCCCGTTCACAGCAAAAACCCGCTGACGATGTGGCGCAATATCGGCCGCCTCAGAAAACTGATCCGCGAACACGATGTAGACATCGTCCACGCAAGATCGCGCGCGCCCGCCTGGTCGGCCTGGAAAGCATGCGTGAACACCAAGGCGCGTTTTATGACGACCTGCCACGCGCCGTTCAACATTTCCGGCAAAGCGAAACAGTTCTACAACTCGTCGATCGCGAAGGGCGAGCGCGTCATTGCGATTTCCAACTACGTGCGCGAATACCTTCTGAAAAATTACGACATCTCCGAAGACCGCATCCGCCTGATCCACCGCGGCGTGGCGATCGAGAAATTCCACCCAAGCGCGATCGCGCCCGCACACCTTATCAAGCTCTCGCAGGAATGGCGTCTGCCCGACGGCTGCACCATCGTGATGCTGCCCGGCCGCCTGACGCGCTGGAAAGGCCACCTTGTCCTGATCGATGCGATGGCGAAACTGAACCGCGACGATGTTTACGGCGTAATGATCGGCGACGATCAGGGGCGCAAAGAATACCGGGCGGAGGTCGAGGAAGCGATCCGCAGCAAAGGGCTTGAGGGACGCATACGCATCATCGGCCACTGCTCCGACATGCCGGCGGCCTACATGCTATCCAATGTTGTCGTCTCCGCCTCCACCGACCCCGAAGGATTCGGCCGCGTGCCGATAGAGGCACAGGCCATGGGCCGCCCCGTTATCGCCACCAACCATGGC
>QFNK01000167.1 GCA_003240795.1 Micavibrio aeruginosavorus
AGCAGCGCACGCAGTTCGATATCGAAATGCTACAGGCGACGGGCGTCTGCCCTGGCATTGAAAACTATTCGCGCTATCTTACCGGACGCGCGCCGGGCGAAGCGCCGCCGACCCTGATCGAATATCTGCCCAAGAACGCGCTGATCATTCTCGACGAAAGCCACGTGATGGTGCCGCAGCTTGGCGCGATGTATAACGGCGACCGCGCGCGGAAAAGCACGCTCGTTGAATACGGCTTCCGCGTTCCGGCGGCAATGGACAACCGCCCGCTGAAGTTCGAGGAATTCAACAAGATGCGCGGGCAGATTGTTTATGTCTCCGCTACCCCCGGCGCGTACGAGCTGGAGCAGACGGGCGGCGATTTCGCGGAGCAGGTGGTGCGTCCGACCGGCCTGATCGATCCGCCGGTGGAGATACGCCCGACGGAGCATCAGGTGGACGACCTTATGTCCGAATGCCGCATCGTGGCGGAGAAGGGCGGGCGCGTGCTCGTCACCACGCTCACGAAAAAGATGGCGGAGGCGCTGACCGAGTATCTGACCGAGAACGGCGTGCGCGTGCGTTACATGCACTCCGACATCGACACGCTGGAGCGGATCGAGATCATGCGCGATCTCCGCATGGGGGAATTCGACGTGCTGGTCGGGATCAACCTTCTGCGCGAAGGGCTCGACATTCCCGAATGTATGCTGGTCGCCATTCTGGACGCGGACAAGGAAGGGTATTTGCGTTCCCGCACCTCGCTGATCCAGACGATCGGGCGGGCGGCGCGGAACGTGGACGGGCGCGTTATCCTGTATGCGGATTCCATCACGAAATCCATGCAGGCCGCGATCGAGGAAACGGACCGCAGACGGGAGAAGCAGAAGGCGTACAACGCCGAACACGGCATTACCCCCGCGAGCGTGAAAAAGAACATCTCCGAAGTGCTGCACAGCGTGTTCGAGCGCGCCGATTATGTGGAGAACAGCCGCGCCATCATGGGTATGGCGGAGGAGGAGCAGGCGGCGTTCCAGAATCCGGCCGCGTTCCAGAAATATATCAAGCGTCTGGAGGATCAGATGCGCAAAGCCGCCGCCGATCTGGAGTTTGAGGAGGCCGGACGCCTGCGCGACAAAATCCGCAAGATGGAGGCGATGGACCTCGGCCTGACCGGCACCATGACAAACCCGCGCCTCGCCAATGGCTGGAGCGTTACTTCCTCCGCGCCAACCAAACCGAAGGGTGGGAAGAAGATGCGGGTGAGTAAGAGGCGGTAGTTATTTTTATCAACTCATGGTATATTCTCCCTTAAGGGGATTGGTATGGGTAGAAAAGAAATAAGGAGTAACCCTCACGCAAAAAGGCGCTTCCAGCTAAAATACAATCCTGTCTTTGCGTCTTGGGATGAAGCTTTTAAAGAATGCTATAAAATAGCACTCTTTATGTTTGGATTTTTTGCTCTGATAACAGTGCCGTCTGCCGGGCCATTTTTTATTATTTTCGCATTAGAAGCATACAAACAAATTCTTTTAGCTTTCTTCTTGTTTTCTGCTTTGTGTGCTCTTGCATGCCTTTCTTACAAAAGAAAATGGTTCTACATTCTTCGCGTACGTATCATAATGGCATTTTTACTAAGCTTTTTATGCTTTTTAGGGATAGTTTATTTTTGTAGCTACAATCAATGTTTTGATTTTTAAGATAAAGCAACGGTATGCCAAGATTTTTAAAGGATGATTTTTAATTACCTTTCTTTTTCTTATTTGTTTATGTTACATTCGTTTCATCAACACCACACATGCGCCCGCTTTATGCGGGCTTTCTTTTTGCCTTCGATGATCTTGCTGCAGCGACGCGGGGGCTCAGCCTGCGCATGTGGCTCAAGCTGTTGATCGCCATATAAGTGTTCGGGCGCCCGTTCCATTCAATGCTTATTTGAAAAGGGTTCTATCCATGAAAAAACAATATGTGATTGTCAGTCTTCATACATTCCGGCGGCATCTCACCACGCTTTTGCGAAAGATGCGCGCGGGTGATTTTCGCGGTGTCGTGATCCAGCGGCGGGGCGAGAACATCGCCATGCTTCTGCCGTTTCCGGAAGAATAAAAACCGGCCTTGTAGAGAGGCGGTTTTTTCAAATTTACCTGCAAATATAGCGGGCGGAGTCTATCCCGGCTCCTTCGTGTCGCCGCGATTCTTGTTGTTATAGGCTTTTCCTTTTTCCTCATCCCCGTTTTTTTGGCGTTCTTTTCAACGGTGTGCGGACTTTCTATCGCGTTTCTTTTTATTTCGAGGCGCGAAAAACCCGCCTTTTCAGGGGCGGGCTTTCGAGTGCCAGAGGCACATCCTTGAAAATCAAGGGCGCGAAGCGACCTAGCGGTCGTTGCGGCCGCTTTGATTTTGGCTGCTTTGATTACGGCCTTGGTTGCCGCTCTTGTTATCAACGCGTTTATCTGTTTGTGGGTTTTTCACTTCACCTTTTGACATGTGAGTCTCCTTTTCGTTGGGTGTGCCTGACCAACGGGCCGGTCGTTTTTGCGTTCCTGAAATTTTTCTAAAAATTTATCGTGCGTTGCATATGGACATAATCGCCGCGCGAACTATGCGGGGAACCTTTGCAGGCGGGCGGGGTTGGAAAAGCACAGCCTTTGAAACAAGAACGATAAATGTAAGGGAGATACGATGTCATATTATATTGAGCACGATGCTCACAAACATTCTTCTTTTTCTTTTGGACGGTCTTTCCTGATCGTTGTGATTTTCGCGATGGCATATCTGACAACCATCACCGTGCATGCGCAGGACGTGACCGCGTCGGGTGATGCCATTCAGTTGACCGAGAACAACCGCGCCGTGATTACGGGTACGATCGTATCCGCCGAAGACAATGTCGTTATTATCAATGCCGCCGGAAAAGACATGAAGATCGATCTGACGGATGTGAAACTGAAAGCGCCGGCGGATGATGTGTTCGAGGCCGGCATGAATGTCACCGTCGAAGGTGAAATGAACGGCAATGATTTCGGCGTGCCTCTGGTCAAGGCGCGTGCCATCACCGCAACGGCGGGGCCATCCTCCACCTTTTATCAGCAACGCAACCCCTATGCGGTGCCGTAATCTGTTCTAATTTTTTTGCGCATAAGAAAACGGACGGAAATCGCTTTCCGTCCGTTTTTATGAGTGCTGACGAATTCAGCGCCGTTTATTAGCCGGCTGCCTGCAGGTTGACTGCGGAGGCTTTGCCTTTTTTCGGGTCGTTCTGAAGTTCGTAGGAAATCTTTTGTCCTTCGTTCAGGGCACGCATGCCGGATTTTTCAACTGCGGTGATGTGTACGAAAACATCCGCGCCGCCGTTGTCAGGCTGGATGAAGCCGTATCCTTTTTGTGTGTTGAACCATTTGACGGTACCGGTATTCATATAGTCGTTCTCCAATTTAGTCGTTTTAGTATGTAGGCAAGGGACGCACCATGCGTATTGCCCGTCGTTCGTCTGATATCGGCTTGTGCCTATTAGTAACCCTGGTCAAACCGACTTTTTACAAACGCTCGAAAAACGATTTTGGCCGTCATCGTCGCAAAAAATGTCGTGTCGTAAGAGTACGGTATCAAACAGCTAAAATACTGCGCATATTTAGGGGGGGCGGTCAATCAAATTAAAGGCCCGAACAAGTTGCCGGGCCTTAATAAATTCGTGGTTAACCGATAGGTTAACGGGAACCCTTAACGTAGATGATAGTTACGGCGCTCCCAGACTGTGGTCAGGGTCGTCGCATGCGGCATGAACCGGAAAAGCTGATACACGGTCGGCATTTTCAGTTCACGCTCCTTGACTGGCAGCGGCGTGACGTTTGTTACGGGTGCGGCTGGCATGTCATTGTCATTGCATAAAGCATAAAGGTCAGCCATTTGTGCCGCGCAATGGGCATCGGCTTTACTCTTTAATGTCTCGGCCAGCTTGTGGACCGTGTCCGCCTCCGCAAAGGCGCGGACGAGGGCATTAAAGCCGCCGTCGGGATAGTCGCGGTTCGCAAGGTCATCAAGCCAGTACCATGTCGTTTGCTGCATGGAGAGGAGGGCGTAGCGACCGCGCTTGCCGGGGACGGGGACGATTCTAGTTTCGATATTGTTCATGTTTCTATTACCGCAAGTTTCTTTTTTGTTTTTCTTAATTATTGTGCCATTGGCGCCGGTCGGAAATCAAATTCCCGCCTGCGCTCCTCAGAGCTGAGCCCGTTTGTAAATGTGGGATGGACATATATCCACAGGCGGGTTAAAATTTTCTTACCTACCGATCCGGTTTCTTCCGGATAGTTTTTCCAGTCAGATTTTTCTTCATAAAGGAAATATTCTTATGTCTCGTCGCGCATTAATTTTCATAACGTCAATTCTTCCGGTTATGCTTGCCGGATGCGGAGAAGGCTATGAAGTCGTCAAGGTCCGCGGCCAGGTGCCCTATACGGAAGAAAGAACCGCCGGTGTCGGCGTTGCCTATGTCCGCGCCCATTTGATGCCGGAAAAGACCATCGTTATCCCCGATCCGGCGCCGGCGCCTGTGATCGTTCAGGACGCGGAACCTATTTTCGACCTCCGCCAGCAGAAGAAATAAATATCCCAAAGGCGCGGTTTTCGCGCCTTTTTCAAACAAAAGATGACAGGGCGCACGGGTTCAAGGTAGAATAAGGGCTTGAGCCGAAAGGTTTATTCGGCCCGCGTCAACCCGAAAAGGATTATTGAACACGCCATGTGGGTTTTACTCTGGATTGTCCTGTCGGCGATATTGATCGGCGCATCGCTCTGGTCGCTGCAAATTCTTCTCCGTCAGAAAAAAGCGTGGGAGGAATATGCCAAGGTGCGGGGGCTGTCCTTCAACCGCGGAACATTC
>QFNK01000168.1 GCA_003240795.1 Micavibrio aeruginosavorus
GATCAGCGTCGCCTCGCCCACGATTGTTTTGATCGCACGCGACGGCTGCGCACCATCCGCCAGCGTTACGCTTTCAAGACGCGCCATCTGTTTCAGGACAGCATCGTATTTACGCAAACGCTCTTTCGATTCTGCCGAAGCGTCCTGAACATGCAGCGCGATGCGCGCACCTGCCGGAACGTTCATGTCGGAGCGAACCGACCGGATTTCCGACACGTAACGCTGAAGCCATTCGATTTCATCTTTCGTTGCGGCATCGAAAGTCAGGCCGCTGTAATCCGGCCATGTCGAAGACAACAGACGCTCGCCATCTTTGCGTTTGGCAATATTGGCAAAGAGTTCTTCCGTTACATATGGCATGAACGGGTTGAGCAAACGCAGGATCTGATCCAGAACCCATCCCGTCGTGCCACGGATTTCGGCTTTCAAAGCCTCATCACCGGCGGCAAGAAACGGCTTAGTGAATTCAAGGTACCAGTCACAGAATGTGCCCCAGACAAATTGATATACCGCCGAAGACGCTTCGTTGAATTTGTAGGATTCGAGCGCGTCTTCAATTTCTTTTGTCGTCGCGACCACCTCACCGATGATCCAGCGGTTGACGTTGGCCTGCACCCCGGACGGATCAAATCCCTCTTTCGGCAGACAGTCATTCATCTCGCAGTACCGCGCCGCGTTCCAAAGCTTGGTCGCGAAATTGCGGTAGCCTTCGACGCGCTCTTCGGACATGCGGATATCACGTCCCTGCGCGGCCGATGCGCTCATCGTGAAACGCAAGGCATCGGCGCTGTATTTATCGATCAGCGTCAGCGGGTCGATGACGTTGCCCTTGGACTTGGACATTTTCTGCCCTTTCGCGTCGAGCACGAGGGCATGAAGATAAACAGTCTTGAACGGCGCCTTGCCCATAAAATGGATGCCCATCATCATCATGCGGAGAACCCAGAAGAAGATGATGTCGAATCCCGTGATCAGGACACTGCCCGGATAATATTTGTCCAGCTCCGGCGTTTTGTCCGGCCAGCCGAGTGTGGAGAAAGGCCACAGCGCAGAAGAGAACCACGTGTCGAGGACATCCTCGTCACGTGTGATTTTTTTACCGCGCGCGAGCTTTGCTGCCTCTTCTTCGTTATCAGCGACATAGCATTTCCCGTCCTCGTCATACCAGGCGGGAATCTGGTGCCCCCACCAAAGCTGGCGGGAAATGCACCATGGCTGAATGTTCTCAATCCAGTCGAGGGATATTTTTTCCCAGTTTTTCGGCACCATCTCCACTTCGCCCGTGTTGATGGCCTCGGCGACGGGAATGCACATGCGCTTGGCATCGACGTACCATTGATCCGTCAGGTACGGCTCGATCACGACACCGGAACGGTCGCCGTGCGGCACGGTGTGCGTGATCTGCTCCACCTTGACCAGCGCTTCCATCTCCTCAAGCTCTTTGAGGATTTTCTTGCGTGCGGCAAACCGCTCCAGCCCCTGATATTCTTCAGGCACATTGTCATTCAAATGCGCGTTGTCGTCGAAGATGTTTATCATCGGCAAATTGTGGCGCTTGCCAACTTCAAAGTCGTTGAAGTCGTGCGCGGGCGTAATCTTCACTGCGCCGCTGCCATGCTCCGGATCGGCATATTCATCCGCGACAATCGGGATCAGGCGCTCCGCAACGGGAACGATCGCCATCTTGCCGATCAGATCCTTGTAGCGTTCGTCTTCGGGATTGACCGCGATGGCCGTATCACCCAGCATGGTTTCGGGGCGCGTCGTCGCAACCGTAATCGTACGCGCTTCCTCCCCTTCTATCTCATACTGGATATGCCAGAGATTGCCTTTCACCTCACGCGCCTCGACTTCTATGTCGGAAATCGCCGTATGGAATTTCGGGTCCCAGTTCACGAGGCGTTTGTCGCGGTAAATGATGCCTTCATTGTAAAGCTGGACGAAAACCTTCGTGACGGCTTTGGACAGCCCTTCGTCCATTGTAAAACGTTCGCGGCTCCAGTCCGGCGTCGCACCAAGGCGGCGCAGCTGGGTCGTGATCGTGCCGCCGGAATATGCCTTCCACTGCCACACACGCTCCAGAAATTTCTGACGCCCCATGTCGCGGCGGTTCAGACCTTCGCCGTCAAGCTGGCGTTCGACAACCATCTGCGTGGCGATACCCGCATGGTCCGTACCCGGCATCCAGAGGGCGTCCTTGCCTTTCATGCGGTTGTAGCGCGTGAGAATGTCCTGCAACGTCATATTGAGCGCGTGCCCCATGTGAAGGCTGCCCGTCACGTTTGGCGGCGGCATCATCACGGCAAAGCGTTCCTTGCCGCTTTCCGGATGTGCGGCGAAAACGCCCGACTCTTCCCATTCGGGATAGTGGCGTTGTTCTATTTCGGCGGATTGAAAGGTTTTTTCCAGCATTTTGCCCTCTTGAATTGAGGGCTCAATTTAAACGTCCTGTGCCTGTCTCGCAAGCTTTTCCAGCTCTTTCTGGACAAGGCGTTCAACCATGGACGGCAGGTTTTCCGATACCCAGTCGCGGAGCATCGGATGCAGCATTTCACGGACGAGGTCCTCGAGTGTGATGTTGCCGTATTCGCGGTGGCGCGTGATGGGCATATTGCCCGCCAGTTTGGCCATGCTGGACAGCGCGGCCGTTTTTGCGGCTTCGGTGAGGATATCCTCGGTCTGGGTATTCATGCTTACCTCCGGTGCGGGGGCTGGCCGTGGAGCCGGCGCAGGTGCGGCAGGCTCCGGTTGCTGGATTTGCACGGGTTCCGGCTGCGGCGCAGGTTCGGATGGGATGTCGAAATCCTTCAGGTCGATTTCAATGTTTTCTTTCTCCGGCACCATCGCCTCGGTCAGCTCGAGGACATCGTCCTCTTCTTCCTCTGCGGCGGGGGCCGGTACATCAACCATGACCGGCTCAATGTCCGCCTCTTCTTCAGGGTCTTCATCCTTTATGGAGAAATCGGGGGCCGGCTCGCTTGCTTCCGGCTCTGCCGCTGGCGAATCGGAATCCTTTTCGTCGTCATCCGAGATGATCTGGCGAATGGAGGCGAGGATTTCCTCGATGGATGGTTCCTGGTCAGGTGTCTTGTCGGCCATGGCGCGCGGATTGAAAGTCGGAAATAAGGATTCAAATAACTGGATCAGTGTCCATGATAAGCCATGGGATGTCAAAGCCCCTGCAAGGACTTTTCCTCACTTATTGTGAAGAATTGCGGATAAGGGATTAAAATACAAACCCATTGCGGGATTCGTGCCCCGGCAGGTAAGGCACGGAGGCATCGAAAAGTATGCGTTCGCTGATCGATCCGTCATGATTCTTTGTGATATGCAGGGCGCGGCCGATCCGGTCTTCCGCCTTGCGGACGACGACAAGCATGCGTCCGCCACTGGACAATTGCTCCACCCAGCCTGCCGGGATTTCGGCAACGGAGCCGTTCACGAGAATCAGGCTATATGGCGCCTGCGCGGCGGAGCCTGCGGCAAAACCGGAAACGACGGCGGAAATGTTGGCGCAATTCATATCGGCCCAGGCTGCTTTCGCCTGCTCCATCAAAGATGAATCCTGCTCGACCGCGACCACGCTTTCGACAAGGCCGGACAGAATCGCCGCCGAATATCCGCTTGCGCCGCCGATATCCAGCACACGGTCGGATTTTACGGGCGCGGCCGCCTGCATCAGGCGGGCATGCGTCACAGGCTCCATCAGGCAGCGTCCGCCGGAGAGCGGAAGATCCTCATCATTATAGGCGACGGTCTTTTTATCCGAGGGCACGAAATTTTCGCGGGCAACCGTGCGATACGCTTCTAGCACGGCATCATTTACCACGCCCATTGTGTGGATCTGGCTGTCGACCATATTGATGCGTGCGGTGGTAAAATCGGTCATCGGATGTGCTTTCGTGCGGTATTCTTTGTTAAGGTCTTAAATCTGGTGTGATTTTTACCTTAACAAGAAAGGCTTTTCCATCCCTGTTTTGGCATTGACAACGATTGCCCCCCTGTTCTAACAATCACGGCGGATGGCGCGATGTCAGAGCGGTTATGTAGAGGACTGCAAATCCTTGTAGGCGGGTTCGACTCCCGCTCGTGCCTCCAGTTTTCTAAGGCCCTAAATTAATTGCAAAATGCGGTTGACGGGCTTTTTAAAAACGACTAATTATACAGCCGCATTCCTCGGTAGCTCAGCGGTAGAGCAGTTGACTGTTAATCAATTGGTCGCAGGTTCGATCCCTGCCCGGGGAGCCATTTTTTTCCAACAAATCAAATATATTAATTTTATGAAATATAGGCCGGAAATTGACGGGCTTAGAGCCTTAGCCATATCCTTAGTGGTGCTCTATCATATGAGCATTCCTCATATTCCCGGTGGCTTTATAGGCGTTGACGTTTTTTTTGTTATTTCTGGCTATCTGATTACCTCCATCATTTGCAGGGATATCGCGGCATCAGACTTTTCTATTGCACATTTTTATGAGCGGCGTATTAGGCGAATTATACCAGTATTTCTAGTCGTTATAATTGCCACTACCTTTATGGCATGGCTTTTGTTCTTACCGCCAGAGTTCGCTATGTACGGCAAATCTCTTGCCGCTTCCTCTGCCTTCGTATCGAATATATTTTTCTATAGAGAAGCGGGCTATTTTGACCCATCCGCTACTGTTAAGCCCTTATTACATACATGGTCTTTAGGGGTAGAAGAGCAATTTTATATCTTTTTTCCTATATTCGCCCTTCTTTCAGTGCGCTATTTTAAACGCGCTTTTCTTCCATTACTTTTAACAGGCGCAGTATTTTCGTTTATTTTGTGCGTTGTTTTACTAGCTGTAAATAAGC
>QFNK01000169.1 GCA_003240795.1 Micavibrio aeruginosavorus
CCATGCCTGCAGGAAAAGCATCACAATTTTATTGAGAATGATTATCAATTACCTTAAGCTCCGCTTCAGCTTCAAGGTGCAGTCTGAGGGCTGAAAGGAAACCAGAAAATGTGGATATGCCATTGCAATCCGTTCACGGACAAGGACGTTAAAAAGGCACTCGAAACGCCGGACGTTCCGAACACCCTCGCCTGCGTCTACAAGGCCTGCTCCGGCGGCAAGAACCCGAATTGCGGGTCATGCCTTTGCGCCGTGCGCGACATGATCGTCGATCATCAATCGGCAATCGGCGTGCAGAAGATCAAGGAAGACCTCCCCGAACTTGCGCCGCCGCAACTACTCGCCGAATGATTATTGGTCGAGGATTTTTTCCTTCTCGTCCTCGTATTCATTGTCCGTGATGGCACGGTTCTGATACGCGCCCTGAAGATCCTGTAACTGCTGCCCTTTCGAAACGGGCGGCACAGGGTCGGACGAACAGGCGCCAAGCGCAAGCGATGCGAACAGAACGGCGGGAAGAACCAGTTTTTTCATAGGGATATCCTCTTGCTTAATCCGGCGAACCAATCATTTATCCCGCGCAAAAGTTCCACGAAATCCTCGCCCGCCCCTTGTGTTTTGCCGCGCCCTGTGGCAACGCTAGGTCTCTCACGTGAAACCCTTTTCCGGATGACAGGAAAAATCATGATCAAAACATTCGCACTTATCCTCGGGAGTTTAATTCTTATGACCGCCGCAACAAACGCCGCCACAACGGCAGATCCGGAAAACACACTTTACATGGACCTGAAAGACGGCCGTGTCGTGATCAAGCTGATGCCAGACATCGCCCCCCAGCATGTCGCGCGCATCAAGGAACTGACACGCGACGGTTTCTATGACGGCATCGTCTTCCACCGCGTTATCGACGGTTTCATGGCGCAGACGGGCGACCCGACGGGTACTGGCACGGGCGGCTCCGACAAGCCGGACCTGAAGGCCGAATTCAATGACTATAATTTCGGCCGCGGCGCGATCGGCATGGCGCGTACGAACAACCCGAACTCCGCCAACAGCCAGTGGTTCATTTGCTTCGATGACTGCAGCTTCCTGAACGGCCAGTACACGGTCTGGGGCCAGGTCACGTCCGGTATGGAATTCGTCGACAAGATCAAGCGCGGTGAACCACCGTCAGATCCTGACAAAATCGTCAAAATGCAAATCGCAGCCGACGCCAAGTAATCATGAAAATCCCCGCAAACCGCGGGGATTTTTATTTGATGTTTAACAGCATGTAACAGTCACTTTTCTGTTCTAGCGTGATCACCTTTATCGTTTCCAACGCTTCTAGAACACTACGAACACAGCCATTTTCCACTTGGATTACGAAGCGATCACCATCAACGCCAAATTTTCCATCTATACTAACGTCTGAGTTGAAAGAGGAATAGTCACAAATAAAATTGGCTTTCAATCCTGCATTCCTCCATGCGCGCGTCAAAACGACGTCATGGTATTGGTATTGCCTAATAGAGCCAACGCCATGCATTAAAACCTTCACGAAAGTATCTTCTACAGCAATGGCAGACACGACCGGCAACTTTCGACTATGAGGATCAATGACTTCTTTAAATGGATCACTTAGTATCATACAGCAGGCTCCAGATATGAAATAGTAAGCTATCAATATGTCAATAGTAAGGATTTGACAATAATAATCACAACGGCGCAGCCGACAATGCCGAGCCCTGCTATTACATCCGCCTTCTCCACCTTGCCTATAGCGCGGTAATAGGCCATCACGATAATGGCATCGAGATATTTGACCGCCGGAACAAGACCCGGATTATCGACATAATGCATGGCCGCGAATTTCGAGAGTGAGACAACACTCATCGCCGCTCCGACCATGGCGCCGCCTTTCAGGGACTCACGCGAGAACAAGACCGATGCCGAAACCGGCTTTTTCACCGCATAGAACACCGACCAGACCGAAACCATAATGAACGCCTCGAACATCACAAAGGCGAACGGTCCCTGCTCGATCGTCGTGTGCTTCGTGACCACCTTGTACATCAGCGGACCGATGACGGCGGCAAAGAGCACGAACCAGATCATGCGGATCGCCGCCCACGAAACCGGGTCTTTTTTCAGCCGCATCGCGAAATAAACGGAGCCGAACAGCGCGGCGCAGACCAGCCCGCTCCGCACGGGCGTCGAAAGATATTCCTGCAACAATGGCGGGTCGAACGCGAACCAGAGAAAGAACGTCACAATGACGGACGACGGCAATATGCGCGATATCACCCCCGCCCCGACCTTTGGCAACGCGCGGAAGAAGATCACGTCGCTGACGACCCAAAGCATGGCCTGCGTCGCCACCAGCGCATAGAACTCCCACTGCCCCGGAAGGCCGGAATAAATCACCAGCGGGATCATAAAGAAAAACGCCGCCGCCTTGTTCCAGTAGGCGAGCGCGAACCCGTCGCATTTCAGCCGTTCGGGGAGGATCAGGACGAGCGCCGAGGATGCAGCGCACAAAAGCGCAAAAACGGCCCAGAGGGGAAATTCCATAGACATATAATCCCATGAATAAACGGTGAAGTAAAATGGCAAACCCTTGTGCAGCCGGAGGGCTTTCGGCTATACAGCGTTTTACGGTAATTTCTTTCCCTAGAGGGGGTTAATGTGAATCAAGATCTACTCGAAACGCTGGAGCAAACGCCCCGCATCCTGCTCCGCAGCGACCTGTGCAAATCGTCCGGAGACCCGAAACTGGACGGCAAGCTTCCCCCCGTCTATGTACCCGAAGAAGAATTCGAGACCGCAAAGAAAACCGTCAGCAACCCGGACCAGCTGATCATGCTGCCCAAAGGTTTCGATCACAAACCTTTCTACAGCCCGGATGCGGAACACGGCCTGCTCTATCTTCCATACCCCTACCTCGTCCCTGGCGGACGTTTTCAGGAAATGTACGGATGGGACACCGCTTTTCCGGCTTTTGCCTGGGCGGACATACACCCCCAGTCGATCCGCGAGCAGATTGACAACCAGCTGTATCAGATCAAAGCGTACGGAAAGGTTCTCAATGCCAACCGTTCATATTACCTCTCGCGCTCCCAGCCTCCGTTCCTGTCCGTGATGGTCCTTCGCCTTTGGGAGGGAACAAGCATCCACAAATGGTCGGAATTCGATCCGAATGGCGTTTATAAGGATGCAAAGGAATGGCTGGCGCAGGCCTATGTCCAGCTGTCCGCCTTCCATGAATACTGGACGTCCGGCGACCGCCTCGCGGGTAACACGGGCCTCTCCCGCTATTGGGACGAAGGGGATGAGCCGGCACCCGAAGTCGTTTCCAGCGAACAGGGACATTTCCATCACGCGCACGAATTCTATAAATACAACGCCATTTCCACGGACGATCAAGAGGATGCCGCCCTGTTCCTCGATCCGGAAACGGACACGCTCACCCCGCTCTACCACCGCGCGAACCGCGCGATGCGTGCCTCGGGTTTTGATCCGACGGGCCATTGGGGATACGGCGCACTGCGCTGCATGTTCCATGCACCGGCCTGCCTGAATTCCCTGCTCTACCGCATGGAAACCGACCTTGCCGAAATCGCCGTGATTTTAGGCATCGACGGTGACGAGAAAAAATGGCTCGACCAGGCCGCCGCGAGAAAAGCCAGAATGCGTGAATTCATGTATTTTGAGGAAACGGGCGCCTATGTCGACTACGACTTCGAACGCCAACGCCTGAATACGAAACCGTTTGCGACGCTGTTCTATCCGCTTTGGGCAGGTCTTTATGATACGGAGACGGAAAAGGACGATATCGAAAAACTGGTGCGCCATGCGCTGGAACAACTCGAAATGCCGCACGGCATCGTGACGTCAACCGAAGTCAGCGGAAGCCAGTGGGACTATCCCTACGGGTGGCCGCCGCTGCAATATATGGCGTTCAGCAGCCTTGCCCGCTACGGCTTCACGGAAGACGCACGCCGCATTGCCAAGAAATACGTCAAGCTTGCGACAAACGTCATATCCACCAACGGCAGCCTGTATGAGAAATACAATGTCGTGGAAGGAAACGCGGAAGTCCATGTCGTCAACGGCTATGACATCAACGTCTCGGAGCGCGGCACGTTCCTGTGGTCGGCATCCGTTGCCGTCCTCGCGCAAAGGCTTTTGAACACCAACGCATAGGTTGGCAGAAAGCATATAAAGGGATCAGGTAGCGGCGGTTTCCGTTTCGGCGGGAGCCGCCAATGCCATCAGCGCCGTGCGCTCGTCCTTCGTAATCCGCAAGCGGTCAAGCAAGGCCATCAGTCGCTTGACGATCTTGTCGATCTTCTGTGCGTCTTGCATCGGGTCGGACGTCTCAGCGTGAAGAACCATGCTGGCATCGTTATAAAGAAGAAGGACTTCGGCGTTGCGCGTTTTCAGGATCTGCGAGACGGTTTCTGTCCGCTCCGGCGTGAAATAGGCTCTCGTCACATCGTCATATTTTACAAACATATGATGCGCGGCATCCCAGTCCGGATGCTCAACCTTGTACGGGTGAAGCTTTTCAAGCCCCTGCATGAAGGCAACCATCTCCTTCGTGCCGGCCGCGCCGCCGTCGACAAGACCTTCGCCCAGCTCCAGCTCCATCGCCGTCACGTAACGGCGCGTGCGGATATCGCCGCCCGCCTGCTGCGCCGTAAAGAACGACACCTTGTAATCGCCAAGCTGCCCCGTGATTTCAGCAGGCCCC
>QFNK01000170.1 GCA_003240795.1 Micavibrio aeruginosavorus
TAAGCGTGCGGTTGCCTAAAGCCTTTGCCATGTTGTCCGAGGGCCTGACAAAATGATCGATCCCAACAGGCAGATAACCCTCATCTTTCAGAATAGATGATCCTGCTTCATATAAATCATAACGCAGGGACGAATCCGGAAGATCAAGACCGCCGAGCATATCCATATGCTTCTTCATCCAGGGAACGTGCGCGTAGCCGAAAAAGGCTATGCGACTTGGTTTTAAGGTTAAAACCGTTTCTACTGTATGTCGGATGCTTTGCACTGTCTGGCCAGGAAGCCCGTACATAAGATCAAGATTTATATTCCTGATGCCGTAAAGTCTGCAAAGCTCGGCCGCCTTCCATGAAAGGTGAAACGGCTGCGCCCTGTTTACAGCCCCCATGACTTTTTGATCTATATCCTGGACTCCTAGGCTGATTCTATTGATGCCACACCTTGCAAAGCAGGATATCCTTGCTTCATCCATCTGGCGCGGATCTGCTTCGATCGCTATTTCGGCTATGGGAAGAATGTTGAAATTTTCCCGAACGGCCTGCATGACTTTCGCAAATACTGATGGTTTCAAGATGGTAGGAGATCCGCCTCCGAAATGAAGATGGCGCAAGTTCATCGTTCCGGACATTTTGCCTGCGACCAGGGATAATTCCTTTAAAAGGTCATTAATGTACGCAAAAATCCGTTCGTCCTTGCGGGCGATCGTTGTATGGCATCCGCAATAATAGCAAAGCTGTCTGCAAAATGGGATATGTACATATAAAGAGACAGGCTCATCCGCAGGAATGGCGGATAGCCAGCATTCATAATCTTCTGCCGTGAAACCGGCGTGAAACGCGGTCGCTGGTGGATAGCTGGTATAGCGCGGTGCCGCGGCGTCGAAGGTTAAAATCCGGTCTTTCATAAAATCTTCCATAAAGCTGACAATACGCGCTGCTTTCGCTGCGTCATTTGATAATTGTCAAATGAAAGGACGAGGCGTAGGTTATGGTCAGCTGCAATTAATTATCAACGTAAGCAGGCTCCTATGGTCGATGAAGTCCTTGTAGATCTTTCCCGCTGGCAATTCGCCTTTACCGTGCTGATCCACTTTATATTTGTTCCTCTAACGCTTGGTTTGAGCTGGCTCCTGTTCATCATGGAATCCGTTTATGTCATGACGGGGAAACAAATATATCGCGATATGACCAAATTCTGGGGCAAGATTTTCGGGATAAACTTTGCCATCGGTATTACGACCGGTCTTACGATGGAATTTCAGTTTGGAACGAACTGGTCATACTATTCGCATTACGTGGGCGACATATTCGGTGCGCCTCTGGCCATCGAGGGTCTGATGGCCTTCTTCCTTGAATCGACTTTCGTGGGGCTCTTTTTTCTTGGATGGGACAGGCTGACGAAGGTGCAGCATTTGGGTGTAACATTTCTGGTTGCGCTTGGGTCGAACCTGTCCGCTCTCTGGATTCTCATTGCGAATGGCTGGATGCAGAACCCGGTCGGAGCGGAGTTTTCGCCTGAGACGATGCGTATGGAGATGACGAGCTTCGTTGAGGTTATTTTGAACCCTGTGGCACAGGCGAAATTCATTCATACGGTCGCAGCCGGCTATACTACGGCCTGTATGTTCGTACTTGGCGTAAGTAGCTGGTATATGCTCAAGGGCCGCGACATGGCTTTCGCCAAGCGCTCCTTCTCTGTGGCGGCGGGCTTTGGCCTTGCTTCTATTCTCTGCGTAATGGTCCTGGGCGATGAAAGCGGTTACACAATCGGCAAGGCACAACAGACAAAACTTGCGGTGATTGAGGCTGAATATGAAACCCTTCCTGCGCCGGCACCATTTACACTTATCGGACTTCCGAATGATGAAACATTGGAAATGGAGCATGCTGTAAAAATCCCGTGGGTTATGGGTTTGATAGCGACCCGCTCCCTTGATCAGCAAGTCATGGGTATCCGTGACATAATCATCGACAACGAAAAGCGCATCAGAAGCGGTATGATCGCCTATGAAAATCTCATGAAAATTCGCGCCGGCGACAAGTCGGAAGAAACGAGAAAAGCTTTTGACGATGTAAAGGACGACCTGGGATACGGCTTCCTTCTCAAACGCTACATCGAAAACCCTACCGAGGCTACGGATGCGCAGATTAAGCAAGCCGCGCGCGAAGCCATTCCTGCGGTGGCACCTATGTTCTGGTCGTTCCGCGTGATGGTCGGATTGGCGTTCTATATGCTTGTCCTGATCTCTCTGGGATTCTGGTACAATCTCAAACGCACGATCGAGCATAAGAGATGGCTTTTGAAAGCTTTCGTATACAGCATTCCGGCTCCTTGGATCGCGGCGGAGGTGGGCTGGTTTGTTGCTGAATTCGGGCGTCAGCCATGGTCTATCAACAACGTCCTGCCGACGTTTATGTCCGTGTCTGATCTGACACGCGCTGATTTGATCTTCAGCATTACGGTATTCTCAATCCTCTATGCGATTTTCTTCGCGATTGAGATGTACCTCATGTTCAAGTTTGCACGATTAGGACCCAGTGCGTTGCACACGGGACGCTACCACCATGAAAATGAAAAGGGCCCGCTGGGCTTGTAAGGGAAGGGGGAGTAATTATGATCCTTGATTACGAAATCTTGAAATTTATCTGGTGGATACTTGTCGGTGCGCTCCTGATTGGGTTCGCGGTCATGGACGGTCATGATCTCGGTGTGAACAACTTGCTTCCTTTCCTTGGAAAAACGGATACGGAACGCCGCGTCATCATCAATGCTGTGGGGCCGCACTGGGACGGAAACCAGGTCTGGTTCATTACGGCGGGCGGTGCCGTCTTCGCCGCATGGCCTTTTGTTTACGCGGCTGCATTCTCCGGGCTCTATATCGGATTGCTGCTTGTTCTGTTTGCCCTGTTCTTCCGCCCTCTCGGGTTTGACTATCGCAACAAACTGGAAGACAAACGCTGGCGCGCGATGTGGGATTGGGGAATTTTTGTTTCCGGCTTCGTGCCTTCGCTCGTGTTTGGCGTTGCTTTTGGCAATCTCCTGCAAGGTTTGCCGTTCCATATCGATAACATGTTTATGCCGCATTACGACAAGGCGTTCATATGGGCATTTTTCGGACTGCTCAATCCTTTCGCGCTTTTGTGCGGTGTTCTGAGCGTCGCCATGATTACCTTGCAAGGGGCCATGTGGCTGCAAGTGCGCACGGAAGGAAACGTGGCGGAACGCGCAAGAAAAACGGCGCTTTGCCTAGCGCCCTTGGTGATCGTCCTATTCGCGGCAGGCGGTTTTTGGGTCGCCTATGGCATCGAAGGATTTCGTATCGTTAGCCAGCCTGATTACAACGCCAATCCCAACCCTCTCGCCAAAGTGGTTGAAATGGAAACAGGCGCATGGATGGATATTTACGCAGCTTATCCTGTGGCGGTTTTAGCACCGGTCTTCGGGTTCGCAGGCGCGGCGCTTGCTTGGATACTTTCTATGCTGCGTCGTCCTGGTTTCGGTATGCTCGCAAACAGCTTGAGTCTTGCCGGTATAATAGGAACCGCGGGGCTTTCCATGTTCCCGTTCGTAATGCCGTCCAGCACAAATCCAAACAGCGGGCTGACACTCTGGGACGCGACGTCCAGCCATTTGACGCTGATGATCATGCTGGGCGCCGTCATAATATTCCTGCCGCTGGTTCTTCTCTACACAAGCTGGGCATATGCCAAGATGTGGGGGCCGGTAAACCCTGAAAATATCGAAAAAAACACGCATTCCGTGTACTAGGAAAGGGATTTTGTAATGTGGTATTTTACTTGGATTTTGGGTGTCTTTGCCGCAGTGTCTGCAGGAATTATCAATGTCATGTGGTACGAAGCGCATGACTCCTATCAGACGGCGAAGAAAGATGCGGAAAAAAACTAATCCCGTACAAAATTTTCTAAAAGAAAAGAAAGAACCGGCGCGCCGTTTTATCGGCGCGTCTGTTTTTCTGTCCTGTATCAGCGGAGCATTGATTATCGTAGGCGCATGGGTGCTTGCAGGTATCGTCTATGACGCGGCCTTTCAAAAGGTAGCCTTTCCAGACCTTTGGCCTCATATAACAACACTTATATTTCTATACGTTGCGCGTGGTTTGTTGAACGCCGTTGCGGACTATCTTGCATATTGCGGGGCGTCGAAAGTCAAGCAAAGCGTCCGCAGTGACATAGTCCAAAGCATAATAGCCAAAGGCCCGATGGGTCTTCCCGATGACAAAAGCGGCTCCATACTAAACGCTTATGTTGACGGTGTAGAGGCGCTGCAAGGCTATTATATGCTGAGCCTTCCAGCAAGAATCACGGCCACAATCATACCGCTGGCCATATTTTTCTTTATATTCCCTCTGGATTTAATCTCCGGCCTTGTCTTGATTGTAACGGCGCCTTTGATCCCTGTGTTCATGATTTGGATCGGACGCGGCGCGGAACGGTTAAGCCAGAAGCAATGGCGCCGCATGACATTTATGGGCGGCCGCTTTCTTGATGTTATTCAGGGACTGGCTGAGATAAAACTATTCAATGCCGGAAAGCGGGAAGGTGAAACAATCCGCCGCCTGACCGAGTCCTTCCGTCATGATACGATGGCTGTTCTTCGCGTTGCCTTTCTGTCATCGCTGGCGCTCGAATTTTTTGCAACGGTCAGCATTGCGATGATTGCCGTCCTGATCGGCTTTCGCCTGTTATGGGGAGAGATAGAATTCAGGGACGGTTTC
>QFNK01000171.1 GCA_003240795.1 Micavibrio aeruginosavorus
GCCCGGCTTCTCCCATAAGCCCCGCGCCGTTTGCCATAGGGAAAATGGTGGGCTTGTGGACAATTCCGCCGCGGGCGTAAGCCTGTACGCTATAGCCCCGGTCATACGCGCCGCCCTTGGCGGCGAAAGAAAACAGGCTGCCAAAATCAAAATTGGAAATGGCCTGATTCAACGCACCGGCCAGAGGCCCGGTAATGTTCTGCCGGACAAGCGCGCGGTTAAGGTCTTCCAGCATGGAATTAAGCATGTCGCGCCACTCGAATTTTCCGGTGGTGGCAAATTCGGTAAAGGCGTCTTCCGCCGCATACAGAAAACCAAGCGTCACGCGCTCCGCGTTATAGGCGGCGTCCGTGGCTTCGCGCTCATAGGATTCAAGGGCGCGCTTTACGCCATCCGTCCATTGCGTACTGGCGTAAAGCATACGCTGGCGGGCGTCTTCTTCCGCGGCGGCGCGCTGCGGGGCTGTAATCAGTTCTTGCTGATAAAGCTCGTTTAATTCCGCAATGCGTTGATTATATTCCGTCTGCGCGTCGGTCTGGTCTTCCGTTAGCTTGATAATGTTCTGTATGGTTTCCCGGCGTTTGTCTTCTTCCTTGCGCCGGGCTTCCATAGCTTCCTTTTCATCATAAAGAAGCTCGATATTTTTCTTGAGTTCCGCCGCCTGATTGCCGATTTGATCGGCGGTAAAACGGCGCGTGGTTTGCTGGACAAACAATTCACGCTCGGAAAGTTGCAGGGCCGCGATTTCATCCTTGATGGTCGAAACGGCGTCTTGCCGCGCCTTGGTCGTTTTCTTTTGCGATTGTTCAAGGTCATAAACTTGCCCGACCAAATCCCGCACCGTCTTGATCTGTTCCGGTACAAGCGCGATTTCTTCACGCCGGGCGATATTCTGCAACTGCATTTCGGCGCGCAGTTGCGCGCGGGCCTTGCCTTCAACGCCGAGGATTTGGATTTGCTCATTCAAGTTCTGGATGAAATCGGCAACGGCGGTCGATTGTTCGTCGATAATGGCGGCAGGCGCGGCGGACATTTCGCCGGTGATCTGCACAACTTTTTCGCGCAGCCTTTCAAGCGACGCCAAATCTTTCTCAAGCACTTCCGTCCATGACCGGCCATTCGCAGGGGCCGGGGCTTTGGCAATGCTGGCTTGGAT
This sequence comes from Micavibrio aeruginosavorus, assembly GCA_003240795.1. GTDB lineage: Bacteria > Pseudomonadota > Alphaproteobacteria > Micavibrionales > Micavibrionaceae > Micavibrio_A > Micavibrio_A aeruginosavorus_B. The sequence continues at coordinate 1,157 of QFNK01000171.1, forward strand.
TTTATTGATTTCGGAATCAATAATCTGCAAATGCTCCGGCCCTAATTTTTCTTCCAGCTTGTCGGCCAAGGGAATAAGACGCTCCAAAGCCTTTTGCGGGCCTTCCGCAAAGCGCGCCATTTTGTCGGGCGTATCGAGGCTTGCCAGAATTTGCTGCTGGCGTTCGATTTCCTTATTCAATTCCCGGATTTCGGCAAGCTGTTCGCGGATAGCCGTAATAGGCCCATTGCTAGGCGCAGCGACAATCCCGTTGCTTTTTTCTTCCAGCTTGGTAACAAGATTGAGGGCTTCGCTGAGTGAATTCAGGATAGGCACAAGCGTATTGGCGACCGGCTTTTGCAATGTGCGGGAAAGTTCCACCCATTGATTTTTAAGCCGCGTCCATGAGCCGCCGACCGTATCGGCCATTGCCGCCGCCGCCCCTTCATAGGAGGACAGCGCGGAAATAAGGGTGGATGCAAAGAAATCGCTTGTAACTTTTCCATCCGCAACCAGCTTTCTAAAGCCGCCCGCGCCGACGCCCGCGGCCCTATCCAGTTCTTGCATCAAGCCCGGCAAGGGTTCGGTAACTTGCTTGAAATCCTCCATATTGACTTTGCCAGAGCTTAACGCCTGAGAAAGCCCGTACATGGCTTGGTCAATCTGGACACTGGTTGCGCCAAGCGCGGCCCCGACGTTTGCGAATCCTTCCGCCAAGGCTTTCACTTCAAAGTTGCTGATAACGCCCGAACGCTGCAAAGTCAGCAGGCGGGCGTAATTGTCCGCGAATGTCGCAATATCAATGCTCAGGGCATTGGATTTTTCGGAGATAAATTTTTGCGCGTCCGCGTATTCTTCCGCGCTTTCGGTCAAGCGTTTAATGCGCGTATCAATTTTTTCAAAGAGCGTAATGTTATCAATGATGCTGCGCGCAGCAGATACGGCGGAAAACGCGGGTATCAGCCTGCGCGTGATCGTTTTTGTCATGCCCTGCATAACAAGATCAGCCTGATTTCCCGCGCTTTGCAGCCGCTTGAATTGACGTTCCCCGGTATCGCCCACCTTTACGAGATTGGCCGTGACCGTTCCGTCCCCCTCGATTTTCAGGCGGATTGTGTAGCTTGATTTTTTTTCGGTCATGCTTCCGCGGCCTCGCCGTTTTTGGAAAGGGCCGCGACAATTCCTTTTTCAGCGTCCTGCATAAGTTCAAGCACCGGCGCATTATCAAAGCCGCGCGCCGCGATCATGTGCATGACCGTATCCATATCCAGCCCGATTACTTGGCCGGTGGCCGTAAGGCGCAACTGCCCGGCGCAAGCCTCAACAATTTCCCATGCCTGTTGTTCTTGGATAGTCTGCGGGGCAAATTCGCTATACGGGCAGCGTGCGCCGTTTTCACCTTTCCCGCCCTTGGCGCAGGCCGTATTTTCATGGACGCAGCCTTGGCAATATTGCGGCCCTCCGCTTGGCGTAAAATGCCATTCGCAAATTTTCCTGATACGGGTTTTTGCTTCGCGCAAAAGTGTCTGGTACAGGCTGAATTTTTGAAAGAAAATCTCGCCAATCGGGAATTGCTTTACAACGGCGCGGATATTTTCAGGCGTAACGGGGACAGGCTCATCCATTTCGTTATCAACGACGCCCTGCCAGCCGGTGATATGGCGCACGGCCATTTCCATGACAAGAAATTCGCGGTAAAGCCCTTCGCGCTCATCGGGATTGCCAAGATCAAGGCTGTTTGCGGGCAAAAATCCTGCCGCTTCCACATCGGCAAGGCTCTTTTCGATTTCCTCAAGGCGGCGGCGCGCAGCCATATGCGCGACGGAATAATCAAGCGTGGTTAAAGGGGTTACGGTGAACGTAACGCCCTCAACCACCTCGATTGTATAAGGGCCGCTTGGTGGTTTCAGGCCGATCATGCGTATTGCGTTCCGTCAAGATCGTTGAGCAGCTTGACCGTGACCATGCAGCCCGCGGCCTCGTTCTTCGCGGCCTGAAAATCAAAGCTGGTTTCAATGCCACCAGCCCCGTTAATGGGCGGCTTGGGTTTCGGGAGGTAAACCTCATGGGCCGTAACCGTAAGGGACAGGCCGGGCGCAAGCGTATAGACAAATTCAAGATCAATCGGCGTTCCGTTCGAGGCCAGATCAATCAGGGTCGTATCCGCAAAGCGCACGGTAATAGAGCCGGTGAGCGCGGCAATGGTCGGGTCGGCTCCGTCGATTTTTCCGTCGTCCCGGATAGTTTCAATGCGTTCAAGATTGTTGGTGTATGTAACCGTGCCGCCCGTAAGGTTGCCGATCTTCTCGCCGCCGTGCCGGATTTCCCCCTGAAACTGGCTGGTGCGGTTAAAGGTAAGCTGCTGCGGAGTTTCCCCCTGCGTGGCGCCGAAACGGGTTTCGCCCTGGGCGATCACATTGACGGTGGCTGTGGCCGCGCCGGAGCGTTGAAAATCAAAGCCTATGGAATTGACCACGACCCCGGTATTGAGAAAAAACGCCGGGATTTGCGGCAGGCCGACCTCGATACTGTAACTCGGCAGGCTTTCCGCGCCAGATTCAAACATATGCAGAATACCGCCGCCGCGTAAGGTCGGTGCGCTCGCGCCTGCCGCCGACGCCGCCAGCGTAAAGGCATTGCCGGTTGCGCCTGCGGTATCATGGACGATTTTAAGCCGCTGCGTTCCGGTAGGGCGGCTATAGGTGGCGTCGTCAACGGTTCCGACGACCGAGGCATTCAGGACGGAAACGACCTCGTCAATCGTTTGCATGACGGTGCTTTTAATCTCAATCTGATTTCCGGCAGGCGTACCGCTGACAAACGTAAAGGCCGTACCGTTGATCGTAACGGTATCGCCGTTTGACGGATTGGCGGCAAAGGCGATATAGCCCTCCGCCTTGACGGTTTCCGTTTCCGGTTCCCCGAAAAGGCCGGTGAGCCAGAGGCCCAGATAACGCGGGTCAACCGGGACAGTAATATCGCCATCCACGTTGATAACGTCGCGCAAAGGCTGCGCCGGGTCGCGGCCAAAGCCTAAAACGGGGTCGTCAATCAAGCCTTGTTCGCTGCCGAGATTGCAGCTCGTAAAAGGCATTTTATAGAAGTTTCCGGCGGGTTTTTGCCCGTAAGCGGTTTCCCGTTTTAGCAAGAGAGAAGCACTTGAGCCGTATGCGCGGGCCATGACATTTTTTCCTTTGGTTCGGGTTAAAAAGAAAAAAGCCCTCCGGGATGCGGAGGGCTTTTCAGGGGGTAATCGGTTTATGTAAGCGGCGTTGCAGTTTCGTATTCCGCCAAAAGCAGAATGACCCCGAATTTGATCGGCGGGCCGCCATCAAGGGGCTGCGTGGTCGGCTCCGGGCGGCCATAGGTAAGCCCGGCGACGAGTCCGTCCAATGTCGGGTGGGTTTCCAAGACTTCCCCGATCACTTGCATCAATTCATCGTATTTCCGGTCGCGCTGCGCGGTTGCGCCTTCCTGAATATAAATCTCGATCTCGATATTGTGGCTGTAATAGACGTTTGAAAATCCGCCCAGCACATATTCCGCATCCGGGTTTCCGTCGCGGATAATCACAAG
>QFNK01000172.1 GCA_003240795.1 Micavibrio aeruginosavorus
GAACGCGGTTTTTCTGGCGCTCATTCTCGTATTTCGTGCCCCAGCCGTCAAACAGCATCTGCGTCAGCGTCAGGCCCACATCATAGCGGCCGTAAACATCGTCTTCTTCACCGCGGGCGCGGCGGCTGTCATTTTCGGACCATTCGGCACCGCCATCGGCACGCATGTCGATCGATGGAAGGTAAAGGGCCTTTGCCTGGTTCAGTTCTTCATCCGTCGCGCGGCGGCTGGCTGCAACCGTGCCGTACTCAGGGTTTGTCATGATACCGGTCGAGAGCGCTTGAGAAAGGCTCATTTCCGTTGGTTTTCCGGAGGCAACAGGATTGGCTGGGGCCGTTGGGGCCGCCGCCTGCTGTGCTGCCGCTGGCAGAGATGTTCCGAGTACCGCTGCGCAAGCTGCCGTCAGGACGGAAAACTTCAGGATGGTTTTTGTCATAGTAAGACCCTTCTGATATGTCATTTTAAATCAATGACTTTTGCCCGTTATTTATGACCCTATTTGTCATCGGACGCAAGTCGATAATACTGGCATCGCGGGAAGCATGTAGCCCCTTACGATATGAAAAGTCAAGAAAAAACCCTTGAAATAATAGCCCCTGAACCTTTCCAGAAGCTTAAAATCATGCGTTTCCCCGAATTTTCTTGTCTCTCTATAAAAAAGCAGGGCCTGCAAAGGCCCTGCCTTGAATTCTTTAAGCTTAGGAATGCGTTACCAAGCTGTTGCTGTTGTACAGGTCGGAGACCGTGACATTGACGTTTTCGAGAACGACAACGCTCGTAGCAGCGCCGGCGCCGCCCGTTCCGTTGGAGTTGACCGAAATCGTCGTGTTCGTCCCGTCAAAGCTTGCGAAGACGAAGTTGTCGATCGCGCTCTGTGTCGAGTTGAAGCCGGAGAGCAACGCGGAGAGGTCGAGCTTGTCGCCTTCACCTTTGTTGAAGTCCGTAACGTGGTCCAGACCGCCATTCTGTTCGAACACGAACGTGTCGGCACCCGTGCCACCCGTCATGATGTCATCGCCGCGGCCACCGATCAGGCGGTCGTTGCCGGCATCGCCGAACAGACGGTCATTGCCGATACCGCCATACAGCGTGTCATTGCCATTACCACCGTACAGCGTGTCGTTACCGCCGCCGCCGTAGATGAGGTCATTGCCGCCGTGGCCGTAGATCGTCTCGTGGAACACGTTATCGTTATTGTAAACGATGTCGTGACCTTCCGTCAGATGATACGTGTACGTGTTGCCGCTACCCGTGATGCTGTCCTTGCCGACCAGGTTGATCTGCAGCTGCGACTGATCCGTGTCACCGTCACGGTCGGAAACCGTCAGCGTCACTTCTTCCGTCACGTTGTGCGCAGGGAAGTTGCCGTTCACGGTGTATTTGTAGTTACCGTTCGAAGAAACTTCCAGCTTGCCGTAGGCCAGATTGACCGTCGTCGTAGAGCCATCATTGATGTAGTACGTCTGGTTGCCGACCGTGACAGCCGTTACGCGGCCGTTACCGTCGGAGAACACATCCTGGCCGATCTTGTCGTTCGCCAGAGCGTTCGAGGAGATCCAGGAATTGTACGACGTGCTGTAGTTATACAGGATCGTACAGGCGTCATCCACCGCGATAGGCGCATCATCCGCCACCTGAACAGTGATGTTCGTCGGCAGGGATACGTCACCGTCCGCATCCTTCGCAATCGCGCCGAAATGCAGGTTGATGATATCGTTCGGGTTGCTGCCGTCCGCATGATCCAGCTGTTGGTACAGTTTGAAGTCATACGCGCCGCTTGCCGCGATCGTCATAGTGAAGATCATCGTGTTACCGGCCATACCCGTATAGGTGTTGCCGTTGAACGTAACATTTACAGGCGTGCCCATGTACGTCAGGTTGCCGCCGAGTTTGGAACCCGTGGACGAGAACGTACCGTTGCCATGGAACGTGCCAGGACCGTCGCCGAAGAAGTTGGCCGTCAGGTTGCCCGTTTTGCCAATGTAGCCGACGCCGGCAAGGTTCGTTTCATCAACGAGCTCCTTCGCAGGTTCGTTGATCATCGGTGTATCGTCACCTCTCACGGCGCAGAACTCGAAGTTCGCCGTGTCGGTATCGCCGTCGCGGTCCTGCAGCGTGTAGGTAAAGCGGTCGAAACCGTCCGCATTGTCCTTCGCCGTATAGCTGTAGCTGCCGTCCTGTCTGATTTTCAGGATACCGTGCGTCGCATTGATTTCCAGCTCGCCGTTCGCAGGAACGTCGTACGTCGTGGCGCCGTATGTGATCTTGATCACTTTGCCCGGCGTGTCCTGACCGACAATGTCATTGTTCGTAACATTGCCTGTAACCGTTTCGTTTTCCTGAACATTGCGCGTTCCATCGTCACGTGCATCCGGAGCATCGTCACGAACATTGACGATGATCTTGGATGGCAGGGACGTATCGCCGTCTGCATCCGTGGCTACGACGCCGAACTCCAGCTTGATGATGTCGTTCGGGTTGTTGCCGTCCGCATGATCCAGTTCCTGATACAGGTTGAACACATACGTGCCGTCGCTGTTGATCTTCATAGTGAAGACCGTAACGCCGCCTGCAACACCCGTGTAAGTGCCGTTGCTGAACGTCACGTTGATCGCCTGCCCCTGGTGCGTCAGGTTGCCGTTCAGCTTCGAACCCGAAGACGTGAAGGAGTTGTTACCTGCGAACGTGCCAGGACCATCGCCGAAGAAGTCAGCCGTAACTCTGTCGTTGATCGTGATCGTGCCGGCGGCAAGATTCGTTTCGTCGATCGTGTTCTCATCTGGCGTGACAACAGGCGTGTAATCCTTGTCCGTGACGCAGATTTCAAGTTTCGCCGTGGCAACGTCGCCATCGCGGTCCTGCAGCGTGTAGGTAAAGTTGTCGATACCATCGCCTGTACCGTTCGCAATGTACGTGTATTTACCTGTGCGGTCGATCGACAGAACGCCGTGCGTGCCGTTGATGACGGCATTGCCGATCGCTGGAACGTCAAACGTCTGGTTGCCGAACGTGATCTTGATCACATTGCCTTTGCCTTGATCGCCAACCGTGTCCTGACCGACGCTGTCGTTGTCGCGGACATTGCCGTTGACCGAACCGCCCTGCTCGACCGTGTACTGGCCGTCATCGCGGGCGATCGGCGCATCGTCACGCACCACGACCTTGATGTTCGTCGGCAGGGAGTTGTCACCGTCTGCATCCGTCGCGATAACGCCGAAGTTCAGCGTGATTTCATCGTTCGGGTTGTTACCGTCGGCATGATCCAGTTCCTGATAGAGTTTGAACTCATATGCGCCGCTTGGCTGGATCGTCAGCGTGAAGATTGTAATGCCGTTTGCTACACCCGTGTAGGTGCGCGTTCCGGCATCGAACGTTACGTTAACGGTCTGGCCCTGGTGCGTCAGGTTGCCGTTCAGAGCGGAACCCGTATAGGAGAAGGTGTTGTTGCCGGAGAACGTGCCCGGGCCATCGCCGAAGAAGTTCGCCGTAACCGTACCCGTTTCCGTGATAACGCCGCCGGCAAGGTTCGTCTCGTCAACGATTTCAACTGCAGGCGCGATGATTTCTGGCGTGTAATCGATATCGTTTACGCAGATTTCAAGCTTCGCCGTGTCAACATCGCCATCGCGGTCTTGCAGCGTGTAGGTAAACTGGTCGATACCGGCCGCATTGCTGTAGGCCGTGTAGGTGTAAGCGCCAGCCTGGTTGATTTTCAGGACGCCGTGCGTGCCGTTGATCGTCAGGTCGCCATTGACCGGAACATCCAGCGTCTGGTTGCCGAACGTCACCTTGATCACGTTACCTTTGCCGTTTGCGCCGACTGCATCCTGACCAACATTGTCGTTGTCGCGGACATTGCCGTTGATCGTTTCGCCTTGGTTCAGCGTGTACTGACCGTCATTGTTGGCAACAGGCGCATCGTCACGAACGTTGATCGTGATTTTGGAAGGCAGGGACGTATCGCCGTCTGCATCCTTGGCCACAACATCGAAGTCCAGCTTGATGACATCGTCAGTGTTGCTGCCGTCCGCGTGGTCCAGCTGCTCGTACAGTTCGAACGTGTAGTTGCCGTCTGCGGCAACTGTCAGTTTGAAGACCTGAACACCGTTGGCGGAAGCGATGAACGTGCTCGTGCCGACCAGGGAGTATGTCAGCGGAACGCCGTTGGAGCTGAGAACGCCGCCTTTGATGCTGCCGCTTGGCGTCATGTTTCCTGTGATCGAGAAATCACCAGGACCGTCGTTGAAGAAGTTCGCCGTAACCTTGTCCGTCACCGTGATTTTGCCAGCTGCCAGGTTCGTTTCGTCGATCGTGTTTTCGTCAGGCGTCACAACTGGCGTTGTGTCGATGTCGTTCACACGGATATCGAGAACAGCCGTGTCGACATCGCCGTCGCGGTCCTGCAGCGTGTAGGTGAACTGGTCAACACCTTGTGCCGTTGCGTTTGCAACGTACGTGTACTGACCGGCCTGGTTGATCGTCAGCTTGCCGTGCGCGCCATCGATCGTGATGCCGCCGACAGGAACGTCAACCGTCGTGTTGCCGAACGTGATCTTGATCACGTTGCCTTTGCCGTTTGCGCCGACGACGTCTTGGCCGACATTGTCGTTGTCCGTAACGTTACCGGATACGGATTTGCCTTGATCGACGGCAAACTGGCCATCATTGTTCGCAACAGGGGCATCGTCTTTAACGATA
>QFNK01000173.1 GCA_003240795.1 Micavibrio aeruginosavorus
GGCTTGTATCATATATTATTTACATTATCTGTTATTCATTACGGGTCGGGACTCAAGCTGGCGATTTGACTTGGGGAATTGGTTTAACGCTGCTGAACGCATTTCTCGTTTTAAACTACACATTTATACCCGCCCTAATCGTAGCATTTTTATTTACAAAAAGATCAGTCATAAATTGGATAGAAAGCCACAAGATTGCTTTCATCTTAATAACAGCAGCCATCATTAGCTGCATTTTGGCAGGTGCACGATTCATTAAAGCTACAAAGTATGCAAACGGCTATTTTGCAATAAATTGGGATAAATTTTTTAGACATTTTGACAGGGATTTTATGTGGTACCTCTTTCCATTTTTAGTCTATACCTTATTAATAACATACAGAATATCTAATACCCGCTTAGACCAACGCAAGTAGAAACGCCGCTGCCTTTTTCGACGGACTTTGCTCTTGCCCGAACCCGAGCCTGAATTTTACGTCCTGAAACGCCGCCTTCTGCTCTTCCGAAGATTGCAGAAGTTGCATCGCCGACGCTGCAATATGGTCTGCGGTGCAATTCTCCTGAATGAATTCCGGCACGACCTCGCGGTCTTCCATGATATTGGCCAGATGCGCGTACTTCACTTTGACGAGGCGCCTGATCATCATTGCCGTCAACGGGCTCATGCGGTATCCGATCACATGCGGCACTTCGAGTGCGGCAAGCTCCAGCCCTACCGTGCCGGATACGGCAAGCGCGACATTCATGGATCTGAACGCATCATACTTGTGCGCACTCTCCGTGACGATATGGATTGCCCCCGGATAGTCTCGGAGCAGGTCCATCACACTGCCATAAAGGTGTGGCAACGTCGGCGCAACAACCTGCGGCATGACATCCGACTGCTCCGCCATGCGGACAAGCGCATCGCGTATGACAGGGCCCGTGCGTTTCAGCTCACCCCTGCGGCTGCCGAACAGCGCGCCGACTATCACATCGCGCTGTGCGATCCCGTACTCATCACGGAACCGCGCACCGCTCGAATCCATAGCATCGCCCTCCACCATCGGATGGCCGACGGCTACCGACTTGAGGCCGTATCGCTCGAAATACAGCGGCTCGAAATCGAAAAGGCAGATCATTCCGTCAAGAAATCTGGAGACCTTTTCGGCCCGTCCCTCACGCCAGGCCCAAACGGTCGGCGCGACATAGTGGACAAGCTTTGGCGGCGTCGCCATTTTTTTCCGCACGGCCTTTGCAACGCGGAACCCGAAATCGGGTGAATCAATGGTAACAACCACATCCGGTTTCGTCTCGAGGATATGGTTTACCGTTTCATTGATACGGGCAAGAAGGGCCGGTATTTTCGGCAGGACTTCCGCCACGCCCATAACGGCAAGCTGCTGATAATTGAACAGGCTTTCCATGCCCGCGGCCTGCATATGATGCCCGCCGACGCCGGATATATGCACATCTGGCCGCATCTCTTTCAGCGCTTCGATCAACTTCCCGCCTAGAAAGTCACCGGACGGCTCGCCCGCGATAACACAGATATGCATGATCAAACTCCCACGATGAACAGGCCGAGCTCATCCGCCAGCGTCACCATGACATCACGGTCGGCCAGCAGAACGCCGTCATACTCCGCCGCAATGCCCGCATAACCGAGGCTGGCGCAAAGGCGGACCGTATCGGAGCCGATTGTCGGCATATCCAGCTTGCGGTCCTGCTGCGGCTTGCTGCTTTTGACCAGAATGGCGCCCGGCTGGGCGGCGCGCCGGATCAGGGAATTCGTGCCTTCCGCATCCTCGGTGCCGATGATCTCTTCGTTCAGCGCAACGACACACTGACCGATATCTTCGGCGCCTAACTTGCGCGATCCAGCCAGACCGATACGGATGTCTTCGTATTGATCTTCTGTTGGATGGCATTTGCCAAGGACACCTTTTGTCATTAGCAATCCATCCAGAATTTCATGAATGCCGTGAATTCTAAAACCTTCTTTTTCCAGTTCAGCGCGCAACGCCTTCAAAAGCCCGTCATCGCCGATCGCCCGCAGGCCAAGCTTTGCAAAGAACGCAGCCGTTCGCAGGTCGGGACGAAGCTCAGAAAGCTTCGGGCGTTTGACCGAACCGATCAGCACAAGATCGTCGCACTCCCTCTCCTGAAGGGTTTTGAGGATCGATCCCGCGGCGCCGATGCGGGTCAGCATATGGTCGCGCCCTTGCAGCAGTTCAGGATCTACATGCCCGTCAAATCCCACGACGAACGTCTCGATACCGTTCGCATCACAGAACGCAAGCAGCTTCGCCGGAAGCAATCCGCCGCCGGCAACAATGCCCAGTTTTTTGGGAAGCGCCTTCATAATGCGCTAGGCCGCCTTTTTGGTATCAGGCTGGCAAAGGCCGAAACGCTCTTTCGCTTTCGCAAAGGCGATCATCTCCATAACGATCTTGTCATCCGCATAGGTGCCGGACATTTCGTTAATCCGCTCGTCAAGCGTACCGGCACCTTCGAACAGGTGTTTCATGGCACGCTGCAGGGTTTTGACGGTATCCTTGTCAAAACCGCCGCGCTCAAGCCCCACGAGGTTGAGGCCGGCAAGATGCGCGCGCTCACCCTTCACACGGCCATAGGGAATGACATCGCTCTCGACGCCGGACATGCCGCCGATAACGGCGAACGAGCCGATGCGCACCCATTGATGGACAGCGGCAAGGCCGCCGACCAATACATGGTCGCCGACATGAACATGTCCGCCAAGCGTTGCATTGTTCGCCATGATAACGCGGTTGCCGACAATGCAGTCATGCGCGACATGAACGCCGACCATGAACAGGCCGTCATCGCCCACGCGCGTTTCCATTGCACCCGTTTCGGTGCCGGGGTTCATGGTGACATGTTCGCGGATCGTATTGCGTTTGCCGATGATCAGGCGCGAAGCCTCGCCATGGTATTTCAAATCCTGCGGCGCATGACCGAGACTTGCAAACGGGTAGACGACGGTGCCTTCGCCGATACTCGTATGACCATCAACGCAGACATGGGATTTCAATTCGACATTATCGCCAAGTTCAACATGCGCGCCGATGACACAGTATGGACCGATACGGACATTCGCGCCGATCTTGGCGGCAGAATCAACAATGGCTGTAGGATGAATCATGCTCATACCTATGATGTACCAATTGGCGGCAAGAGCCGCCAATCACAGTATCTTACAGGCTGTTACAGAAGATTAGATGGCCTTGGCCGTCTGATCCATGATCATGGCGCTGAACACGGCCTCGGCGCAAATCTGGTCGCCGACCATCGCCTTGCCGTTGAACTTCCAGACGTTGCGCCGGTTCTGGATTTTCTCGACATGGATGTGGAGTGCATCGCCGGGCGTCACGGGACGGCGGAACTTCGCCTCCTCGATGCTCATGAAGTAAACGACTTTGCCTTTCGCTTCATCGCCAAGCGTTTTCACGACAAGACATGCGGAGGTCTGTGCCATCGCTTCAACGATAAGAACGCCGGGCATGACGGGCCAGCCAGGGAAATGCCCCTGAAAATGTGGCTCGTTGAAAGTGACATTCTTCAAACCGACGGCGCTTTCACCCGGCACGAAATTAAGGATGCGGTCCACCAGCAGGATTGGATAGCGATGGGGAATCATTTCCATCACGCTGATGATATCGACTTTGGTATCTGTGTTTTGCTCGCTCATGACCCTTGTTTTTATTCGCTTTTTTGGGGTTTCGTCAAACGTTTTAACGCGACAACCTGCCGCATGAATTCCTTTACCGGCATGGCGGGTATGCCAAGCTGCTCCTCACCGGCGGGAACATCCTTCATTACGCCGGATTTTGCCCCGATACGGGCGCCCATGCCAATCTTAAGGTGTCCCGCGACACCGGCCTGGGCTGCAAGGACGGAATAGTCTTCCATGACGGTGCTGCCCGCAACACCGGACTGGGAAATAAGAACGCACCCGCGTCCAATTCTGACATTATGACCAATCTGCACAAGATTGTCGATCCAGGCCCCGTCACCGATAACCGTATCCGGCCCCGCGCCGCGGTCGATACAGCTATTGGCACCGATTTCAACATGATCACCGATCATTACGCGGCCAAGCTGCGGAACCTTGACGTGTCCGGCCGGATCGATGGCAAAACCGAACCCGTCCTGCCCCACACGCACGCCGGGATAAAGGCGCGTGCCGGAACCGATGACCGCATGTGAAACGCTCGCATTCGCACCGATGCGGGATTTTGGACCGATCTGTACCCCTGCGCCGATCACGGCATTCGCCTCGATCCAGCACCCATCACCCAGTATGACGTCAGCACCGATTACCGCGCCGGGTTCGATAACGCAGCCCGCGCCGATCTTCGCGGCCGGGCTAACGTACGCGGCAGGAGATATGGATGAAGCGGGATAAGCGTCAGGGTAGAAAGCCTGTGCCACAAGAGCGTAAGACTTATAAGGATTTTTGGAGACGATAAGCGTCATGCCTCCCGGCGCAAACTGCACCATCTGCGGCGCAACAATACAGGCAGGCGCCTTCGACGTGATGAAGGACTCCTTGTACCGCACATTGTCGAGAAAGCTGATCTGTCCTTCGCCGGCCTTATCCAGCGCGGCAACGTCTTCTATCAAAAGATCGGATTTGCCAGCGCCCGCAACGTCGCCGCCGAC
>QFNK01000174.1 GCA_003240795.1 Micavibrio aeruginosavorus
ATCTGCGCGGCCAGAAGGGCTTCGCGGTCGGCTATTGGAATACGGAAATAATCGGGGTGAATTTCAGAAAAGGGCAGAAAGCCGTGGCGGTTTCCGCCGAAATTAACAAAAGCCGCCTGAAGCGAGGGTTCGACCCGTGTGACTTTTGCAAGAAAGATGGAGCTTTTAAGCTGCTTGCGGACTTTGCTTTCGTAATCGAATTCCACAAGGCGGTTGCCATCGACAACGGCAACCCTTGTTTCTTCCGGGTGCGTTGCGTCGATCAACATGGTTTTTGGCATGGGGGTATTCCTCCAAGCGCCGCGGCCTGACACCTTCAAGCGACGAGGAAGGACAAGGCGCGAAGCGCCATAAAATGTTCTGGGTGATAGACCTGATCCCGGCTGAAATAGCCGCTTGCCAACCTGTTTGTCCGGTCGGCCCTTATGCTAACTGCCGCGGCTCATGCCAGCGGGAGGACCTATCTTTATTCCGTTACAGCCAGCGAAACCTTTGAAATCTCAACATTATGTTACAACTGCTTGGCCGCGACGGGTCGCTTAAGAAAGACAATACACAGATAGGGGTTAAGAGACAATGTATTATTTAAGACCCTTTTTTCATTTTGTCAGACAACTGAGCGCAAGGGGATTGCAAACGCGTTCTATCGCTGTATCCTGATGTTCATTCAGGTTTACGGAATCATTCAACGTGCGTTTTCTTACTCTTTTTATCGCGATTCTGACAATAGTGGTATTGCCAGCGCCTCAGGCCTTGGCAAACAACGATCTCAGCGTGAATTCGCTTCGTATCGGAACGCATCCGGACAAAACACGCGTGGTCGTGGAGCTTTCCCGTAAAACCGATTTCCGTGTCTTTCTTCTTCAAAACCCGGCGCGCCTCGTGATTGACCTTCCCGCATTTGACTGGCGGGCAGGCACGCCCCAAACAGGACAGGCAGGCATGCTCGGCGCCGTCCGCAATGGCCTTCTACAGCCCGGAATTTCTAGGATTGTCGCCGATCTTAAAACACCCGCGTATATTCAGTCAGCATTTCTTCTTCCCGCCGGCCCCGGCGTTCCGGACCGTCTCGTAATTGATATGGCGCGGCTTTCAGGCGGTCAAACGGCCGATGAACGCACCTTCGGTACGCTGACAAGCGCGGGAGCAATCAACAATCCGGCGAGCAGCCGCGAACAGACGTTGAAACTCCCCGCCCGCGCGCAGGTGATTGTCGAGGAAGAGACAAGATCCGCTCCGGTCAAATCGAGCCCGCCGCCCCAGACGTCCGGCAAAAAACCCCTGATCGTGATCGACGCCGGACATGGCGGACAGGATCCCGGCGCGATTGCCGCAGACGGCACGCAGGAAAAAAACATCACCCTCGCCGCCGCAAGGGATTTGAAGCGCGAGCTGGAGGATACCGGACGCTACCGTGTCCACCTCACCCGTGACCGCGATATATTCATAAAATTGCAGGACCGTGTGAAAATCGCCCGCGACAAAGGCGCTGACCTGTTCATTTCCCTCCATGCGGACTCCGTGAACAAGCCTGACGTAAAAGGCGCGTCTATATATACGCTCTCCAACACCGCATCGGACGCCCAGACAGCAAAGCTGGCAACCCGTGAAAACCAGGCCGACCTTATCGCCGGCGTGGATTTGAGCCATGAAGACAAGGAAGTCGCCAACATCCTCATCGACCTTGCCATGCGGGATACGATGAACCAGTCGAAATTCTTCGCCAATGCCGTCGTGCGCGAGGCCAAGAACGGCGGCATCCAGCTTCTCGAAAAACCGCACCGCTTTGCAGGCTTCGCCGTCCTGAAGGCGCCGGACACCCCGTCCGTCCTGATCGAAATGGGCTTTATGTCCAACAGTCGCGAGGTTTCACAGCTGACCTCCCCCGCCTACCGCAAGAAAATCGCCCGCGCGATTATCGAGGGCGTCGACGGCTATTTCGCCAAGGTCCGCAAGAGCGCGGACTGAAACGCCGGTATATATTTTTCGTAAACACGAATTTATCGCTCCTAAAATTACGATAATTACGCAGGAACCTGAAAATCCTAAAAAATTCTAAAAATGGGGGTTTAAAGGCAATGCTTGGTGATGTATAACTTTCAAACTGCCAAATGCGGAAAGCCCTTAAAGCTCTCCCATCCGGTATTCGATTTTCAAACATGAGGAAATAAAAATGACGAAACTTCTGATGAATGTTATGGTTCTGGCTTCCGTAGTTGGCGTAGCAGCTTGCTCTTCCACGGGCGGCACGGCAACGGATGAAACGCTGACGCAAGCTCCTTACGCTGAAGAGCGCACGGTTGGCAATGCACCAGCACAAGAAACGGTTCGCTCCGCTGAGCCAGTTTTCGAAAGCAAGCAAGTTAAGTAATTAACTTGTCCTTTCGGACAAAGAATTCGGGCTGTCTGCATCGCAGGCAGCCTTTTCTTTTTGCCCAAAACACGGAATACTGACGCCTATGAACTGGAAAACCATACTTCTCCGCCTTGCAGGCCTGATCGTGATATCGTTCCTGGGCGGAACGCTTTTCGCCGTATGCGTGAACGCATTCGTTTATTTCGGCGCAATGCCGGGCAACCTGCCTGACGGCACGGGGTACGGCGCGTACCTGACGCAGAACGCAGCCTTTGTCTGGATGGGCGCGATTGCGGCCGGTATCATCTCTCTCTTCATTCGCCAGAGCTGGCGGCTGGCTTTTTACTTCGCCCCGCTCTACGCGCCGTCGCTCTACGCGGTTTCAAACATTCTCGCGAATTCCTGAGCATGAAAAAAGCCCCGCATTGCGGGGCTTTTTAAAATCTTCAGATCATTACTGATTGACGACAGGGCGAACGGCGGCACGTGGCGTGTCCGCGACCTCCACTTCCGTTTTCTTTGCGGCCTTGCGAACGTCTTCCTTGTTCTTTTCGTCTTTCGCGGCAGCCTGCTTTTCAGCGGCGGCTTTCTCCGCGATCTTTGCCTTGTCCGCCTCAGCCTTGGCCTTGTCGGACGCGTCCGCTTCCATCAGCTTGTCTTCGATCTCGTCACGGACATGCGTACCGCTGGCCGAGCCTCTCTCAAGCACGGCGACGGGATAGCCGCGATGCTCGCGCACGGCCTTGCGTACCGCATCCCAGTCGATCTTGTCGGCGTCAGGGCCGGCTTTTTTCGTGATGCGCTTCATGTCTTCGGTGGTGATTTCATAGGACTTGAATTCGCCCAGCTCTTCCACACGAAGCGATTGCTCCTGCGTGGGGGAGACTTCGACATACATCTTGTCCTTGATCCATCCCACTTTCACAGGCTGGTCGACCGAAGTGACTTTCGTGCCGACGGGAACGCGCTGGAAAATGTCCTTGATCGCTTCGGGATACATGCGGATGCAGCCCGAAGACGCGCGGCGGCCGATAGCATATGGCTTGTTCGTGCCGTGAATACGCATTTCCGGCCAGCCGAGATAAAGCGCATGCGTGCCCATCGGGTTGTCGGGGCCCGCCGGATAGAAGGGTTTCAGCGTAGGGTCTTCCTTGATCATGCGCGGCGTCGGCGTCCATGTCGGGTTCGCGCGCTTGCTTTGCACCGTGGTTGAGCCGACAGGCGTGTTCAGGCCTTCACGGCCCGGGCTGATCGAATAGACGATCGGCGCCTCGCCCGGCTTTTCAAACAGGTACAATTTCATTTCCGGAAGGTTGATGACGATGCCTTCACGAGGCGCGTCGGGCAGCAAAGACTGTGTCGGCAGCACGACGCGCGCGCCGTCTCCCGGAATCCAGGGGTCCAGTTTCGGGTTCGCAGCCCGCATCTCCACAAAGCCCAGCCCGTGTTTGCGCGCAAGGTGGACAAGCGTGTCCTCATAATTGCTGCGGTAGATTTCCATCTCCCCGACATAGTCTTTCTGATAGACCGGCGCGGCATAGGCGGACGGAACATAGAGCATCGCGGCCGCCATCAACGGCAGCGCGAAGAAACGAAGGGATTTCGCGGCGGTGGTTTTCATAGGCATCAACCCAGTTTTGCTTGAAGATTTTGCGCGACCTTGTCCATAAACTGACCCGTTGTCAAGAAGCCTTGATCGGGGCCGACAAGAATCGCCAGATCTTTTGTCATATGACCAGATTCTACAGTTTCTACGCAGGCTTTCTCTAGGGTCGTCGCGAAATTCACCAGCGCCTCGTTCGAATCGAACTTGCCGCGATATTTCAAACCCTGCGTCCATGCGAAGATTGAGGCGATCGGGTTGGTCGATGTCTCCTTGCCTTTCTGATGTTCACGGTAATGGCGCGTGACGGTGCCGTGCGCGGCCTCCGCCTCGACCGTCTGCCCGTCCGGCGTCAGAAGGACGGATGTCATCAGGCCGAGCGAGCCATAGCCTTGCGCGACAACATCGGACTGCACGTCGCCGTCATAGTTTTTACACGCCCATACAAACCCGCCGTTCGATTTGACGGCAAAGGCGACCATGTCGTCGATCAGGCGGTGTTCGTACCAGAGCTTGGCCGCCTCGAACTGCGTTTTGAACTCCTCGTCATATACCTTCTGGAAGATATCCATGAACTTGCCGTCATAGGCCTTCAGGATCGTGTTCTTGGTGGAGAGGTAGACCGGATAGCCGCGCTGCAAACCGTAATTGAAACAGGAACGCGCGAAGCCGGTGATGGATTCATCGACGTT
>QFNK01000175.1 GCA_003240795.1 Micavibrio aeruginosavorus
CCCGCAGATTTTCATCAACGGCAAGCATGTGGGCGGCTGCGACGATCTGCATGCGCTCGACCGTGCCGGAAAGCTCGATCCGCTTCTGGCTGAGGAGGCCTGAGATGAGCATCAAGGTCGCCGCCATCCAGATGTGTTCCGGAATGGATGTGGAGCGCAATGTCGAGACGCTGAAAGCACTGGTGCGCGATGCCGCCGGCCAAGGCGCCATCTACATCCAGACGCCGGAAATGACCGGCTCGCTTCAGCGCAACCGCAAGGCCCTGTTTGCCTCGATCCGCCCTGAAGAGACGGATCTGGTGGCGAAGGCCGCCTCCGAACTGGCACGGGAACTGAACATCCATCTGCATATCGGCTCGACCGCTATCGATCTCGGCGAAGGCAAGGTCGCCAACCGGGCGCTTCTGTTCGGGCCGGACGGGCAGAAAATCGCCAGTTACGACAAGATCCATATGTTTGATGTCGACCTGCCGAACGGCGACAAATACCGTGAGAGCGATACCTGCGCCGCCGGGGGCGAAATGGTTGTGGCGAACGTTGATGTCGATGTGAAAATCGGCCTGTCCGTTTGCTACGATCTGCGCTTTCCGCATCTGTACCGAAAAATGGCGCAGGCGGGAGCCGACATCCTTTCCATCCCGGCGGCCTTTACGGTGCCCACGGGGCAGGCGCATTGGGAGGTTTTGCTTCGCTCCCGCGCTATTGAAAACGGGTGCTTTGTGATCGCATCGGCGCAGGTGGGCACCCACGAGGGAGGGCGGGCGACTTACGGTCATTCCATGATAATCGCACCCTGGGGTGAGAAAATCATTGAAATTCAAGCGGATAAGGCGGGGTATGCCGTGGCGGCGCTCGATCTGGGAGCCGTTGAAAAGGCACGGAATTCTATCCCCAGCCTGAAACACGACAAGGTGATTCAGGGGTAGAATTTTAACCTTTATGAAGATATAATGATCATATGGATTCAGTAGGAATGCTCAGCGCAGGACGCGCAATCTTCCAAGGGCTGACCGCCGGTTACGGGCGGATCGGTCTGTCTGCATCCGCACGCCAAGGTGTTGAGGATTTCATGAATGGCGGTGCCCAGCTTTTCAACCAGCTCTATGCTGCGACTGAAGATCAGGAACTTTACAATACGATTTCTATCAAGGCGCTTCGTGCAAAAAACCAATCGCTTCTGTCCGAGGCGACTCGTTCCGTCATTGCGTCCGAGACCAATGGTACCAACGTCGACAAAACGGTTTAGTTTTTTTAAGCCAGTCTTTCCAGTGAAACATTCAGCGCTTTGGCGATCGATTTCAGCGATTTGATCGACCCTTCCTTGCGGCCTGTTTCTATCTCCGTGAGATAGGGGCGGGAAATGCCGGCGGCGGACGCCAGGTCATCCTGCGTCAGGCCGCGATGCTTGCGGATCAGCTTGATCGGGTTTTCGTTGCCCACCGCGATTTTCTGAAGGATGTTCTCTGGCAGGTCGGAGGCGGCCGCGCCGTTCTTCATATGCGTGTAATCGTGAAGGGGCACCAGCACATGGGGCTTTCCGGCGATGTGGATGATGTCGTATTGCATGGGCGCCTCCTTTTGCAATGCGAATCATAGCACCGAAAGGGTTTCCTTAAAACCGTGTCGTCAGGGTGATGGAGCCGAAGAAGGAATCTTCCGGCTGGTCTTCGAATTCCTTCGTCCGGTAGTTGGCGGTATAGGATAACCTGTAGTCATACAGCGTAAACGCGATCCCCGCGACGGCGTCGCCGACAAAGACGTTCTTGTCCACCGACGGGCTGTCGCTGTCGAAACTGTTCCCGTCGAGGAAAATGTTGCGGGCGACCGCGCGGCCGTCAACCCCGCCGAACAGATACCAGTTCCAGTTGCTGTCCTCCGGCGTGTCGAAGTACCCCGTGCCGGACATGGCGGGCTTCACGCGCGGCGGCGTATCCTGCAGCGTGTCCTGATAAGGGCCGAAGGTCAGCATCAGGCCGGTTCCGGCATGGGTATAGATGTTCCCGAGGCTGACATTCACGCTCGGCTCCGCGCGCAGGCGGAACGTATCGCCGAAATCGACGTGCCAGTCGCCGCCTATCCCGCGCGGCCAGCGGCGCTGCCAAGACAATACGACGCCGGGTTCGAAGTCCAGCTGCGTGTTCCAGCCTTTGGGTATGGGCGAATCGGTAATATGACGGTGAACGAATTTTTGTGTCTGCTCGCCAAGCGCTTCGGGCCCGACCACGCCGAGTGTCAGTTCGACCTCGTCCATATGGTTGTCGGTCAGTGTCGCAAGGCCGACGGAGCCGTACAGCCATGCGGCATACGGGCGGTCGTTGTTGTCGGGAATACGCTGGTCGATTTCGGACGGTGTGAAAAGATTCTGGCCGACCGTGTAGAACGTGCTGGTCGTCGCGTTGATTTCAAAGCCGGGCAGGGCCTGCGCCGCGTCCTCGATGAACATCGGAACTTCGCTGTTCACGTTGAAATACGTGGCGCGCACGCCGTTCGTATAATATTTGTCTTCGCCGTCGCCGATCAGGTCGTTCTCGTAGGACAGGCTGATGAAGGTGTCGTAAGGGGACTTTTCGATCTGCTTCGCCGCTTCTTTTTCGATGGCATCGGGTGGCGTTTCAGCGGGCTGTTCCTGCGAATGGGCGGGGAATGAAAAGACGGCGGCCACGCATGACAGCAGCAGCGCTCTAGCAACATAGTTCAACATGCCAATTCCCCCTTAAAAATTCCCAGACCGGCGTACCATAACAAACGGCAGGGGGTGAAGTTCCCTTGCCGCCGACATCAATTACTCGCGATATTAAGCTGTTTTTCAAGGCAGCGGTTGATGATAACGGCCTGCCGCGCATCGCTGCCGATCTTGTCCCACCATAGGGGCTGATCCAGGATGCGGCGGGCGGGCGATATATAATCGACAAAAAAGCGCAGTTCTTTCAGCGTCCGCGGGTCCGCGCCGCGCGCATAGGCATTGTAAAGTCCGGCGATAAGTCCTTCGTCAAAAACCTTTTTGTCTTCTTTCAATCTGGCATACCGGCTGGCCGCGCCGAGGAAAATCCAGATATCGCGCGCCTGCGCCGTGGTGACAGGCATGACCTTCGCCGGGTCTTCTTCCAGGTCGAGGAAGCCGATTTTCTCTCCGTCCCACGTCATGTCGCGCATATAGGGGCGGCCATGTGCCAGTCCCGCGCGATGAAGGGACGACATGGCGTCCATGGCGGCATGGAGGAGCGTTGACCTTTTTTCCGGTGAGGGTTCCCTGTCCAGCTGGGCGCGGAGCTGCGGCCCCGCATCCGTCATTACGATCATGTTGTCATGGACGGCCAAAACGTCCGGCACGTGGAAGCCGCGCCGTTTGAAATCATGCAGGCGTTCGGCCTCGGCATAAAGGCTCTTCGCGCCGCCGTCGCTGACCGTGACGTTGAATATGGCCTGACGCGTTGCCCATGCCGCAAGCCTTTGCAGCTTGTGCCAGATACGCGCCTTCGGCGGCACGGCCTGCTTGATCCATAAAACCTGCCCGTCCAGCGTGCCCTGGATCGTGCGGCTTTTCGGGAATTGGTCGATAAGGTTTTGCCCGAAGGTCTGATAGTCCATAATTTCTTATTTTCTTATGCAATGTCTTGGCGTAAAAGAGCGCGGCTGTTATCGTCTGCCGTCCTCAACAATCTGGAAGTTATTCCCCGTGACGCTCAAAACCTACACGCATTCGCCTTTTTCAGGAAAAAAACCGGCAAGTATGGCCATTTTGCTACACGGACTCGGCGCGAACGGCGCGGATCTGATCGATCTGGCGCGTTATTGGGAGCGTGCATTGCCGGATACGGTGTTCGTGTCGCCCGACGCGCCGTTCCCGTGCGATATGGCGCCGTATGGTTTTCAGTGGTTCTCCCTGCAGGACCGCGCGCCCGAATCGATGCTGCGCGGCGCGAAAGAGGCGGAGCCGGTCTTAAACGAATATATCAATGAAATGCTCCAGAAATATGAGATCGCGGATGAAAAGCTCGCGCTCATCGGTTTCTCACAAGGCACGATGATGTCTTTGTATGCGGGCCCGCGGCGCGCGAAGGCAATTGCTGGTGTGCTGGGATATTCCGGTGCGCTTCTCGGTGCCGAATCGCTGGCGACGGAGGGGAAGCACAAGATTCCCGTGCATCTGGTGCATGGCGATATGGACTCCGTTGTCCCGCTTCAGGCCTATCACATGGCCAAAGCCGCGCTGGAGGAAAACGGATTTCCTGTTACCGGCGGCGTGAGCAGGGGCCTCGCGCACTCCATCGACGAAGACGGAATTGAATCCGGCGCAGAATTTTTAACCGAAATTCTGTAATTACATTTTCAGTGAAATGCCTTGGCCGACAACATGGATGCGCGGCTTTACAGCCTTGCCGCCCACTTCGATCGTGCCGTTGGAATTCAAGCTTGAGCTTTCTGCGACGCTTCCGCTTACAGAAATAGCCGGGTCTGGATCGTTGAATTGAAGCCCGTCATTGAATTCTTTTTCATGCTGGCAGTATAGGCTGAACCTGTATCGGAAGCCGTCCATGCCAAATTTAAAGCAATAACCCGGACCTGTTTCTTTTTCCGTATGCGTAGCAATGGGTTGAAATGCGGTAATGGCGCTGTTTTTTCCAACATTGCCGTTGAT
>QFNK01000176.1 GCA_003240795.1 Micavibrio aeruginosavorus
ATTCTCCGGACAAGGTGCCGAATTCGGTAAGCGCAACGGCTTCTTTTTTATCCACGCTCTTGCCCGTCGGATCGGTGATTTCGAGTGTGTATTTACCATCCGGCGGCGCGATAAAGCGGTTGTTGTCCTGATCGCGCAGATAGATTTTATACTGCATCGTATCGCCCGCGCGGTATATGCCCTGCGCGGTCATGCCCCATGCTTTCATATGACCGAATTTCTGTTCCGAAGAAGAATAAATGCCCGTCGCGACATTCCAGAGCTGGACTTCATAATCATAACTGATGGGCAGGAGCGCCATATCTCCGCCCTTGTCTATACGCACAAAAAGGCGTTTGTCCTCGTCTTTCCATGCCGCCATGCGGGACAGGTCCGGATCGAGTTCTTCAAGACCGGGGAGGGTTGCAAGCCCGTCTGCGTCGGTCGTCACTTCGGCCAGTATGTTCTGCGGCGGGCGCGGATCGGCGAGGCTGCCGACATATACGGTGACTTTTACATCACTCACGCCTTTTCCGGATTTAAGGTCGGTAACCCATGCGGAAGACTGGAAATGACCAAGCTTGGTGTAAAGCTGAAACGGCGTAACCTGTACGAACATGCGGTTCGCACCGTCCCATTTGTCTTCCACCGCCGGTGTGGTGTTCAGGGTGCCGTAAAGAACCCCGCTGCGCCCGTCCAGAATGTCACGCACTTTCGCGGGGACTGCAAACTGCTTGTCCTGAACAAAAGGGACTTTGACATCACCGGTCGAACCATTCTCGTGCCCCTCCGCCGTCATCTTGCGGTAATCGATCCCGATGCTTTCCAGATTGTTCACATAGACAGGGAGCTCGGAATCTATATCCTTTTCAAGGACGGCATCACGGTAGACGAGCTCGTAGTTCGGGTTTCTATGTCCGGTCGCAAAGCGGATTTCAAAGGGCGGGACAGGGCGTCCGAATTCATCTTTCAGGCCGCTGACCTGCACGGTTTCCTCCCCTTTGAAAAACGCGACGATACGCTCCCACAAAGAGGGTTTCTGGCCATTGACGGCAAAGACGTAATCCTGCGCCGCCTTTAATCCGACAGGAAGGGGCGTGCGGAAATCTGCCGCCTGTTCGCGCCGGTCATCGGAAAGGCGCGACCAGTCCCGGTTTTCATCGCCCCACGGTTTAAAATCCTTATTCCCGCCGTTCAGGGCAGGCGTGATGGAAAGGTTGTCGATAATGGCGGACCGCAAAACGGGGGAGGAGAATGAAACCGACACGGGGCGCATCGGGTTGCAGAGCGTTTCATCCGTTTGCGGTGTTCCGGGCGTCAGAAGGATTTCCTGATTTTTTTTATCGAAGCAATAGACACCGCGAAAGCCGAAATCGGGATAGGTGTAAAATTCGCGGATCGTTCCGCTTTCGATACCGGCTTCCGTTCCTTCGGAAGAGAGGAGGCCGCCTTCCTGATTGAGCAGGATTTTGGCATTGGCGGAAAGGGCCGCTGCCGGCTTGACGGTCCATAGCGGCCGCGCTTCCTGATCGCCGCGTATTTTGGGCGGTTCTTCATCGTTTTTGTCCGCGGCGACAGAAACGGAAATGCGGCCTGCCGCCTTTTCATCCTGAAAATAAATATGGTCAGCAACGGATTCTTTCGTCACCGGCTGATTGAAGGAAAGCCTCAGGACGGGTGATGCCGGATCTTCCCAAACTACCATGCTGCTGTCGACCAACCGGGGCAGGCTTGTTGTAAAGCTATGTGTTTGTGCCTCCGGCAAAGTGGCACCGTCTTCGGCCGTGATTTTCGGGGAGACCGTGATTTTATATTCGGTTGCCTCCTGCAGGCTGTCTTTTTCCGCAATCTGGCAGGCGAGGGCGGTGGAATTGAGCCAGCGCCACTGGCAGTTTACGGCGGGCGAAATGGAAATGCCGGTTTCTTCCGCCGTGCGTTCCATGCGGCCAAGGGGGACAACCGGACGGTTGAACTCCAGAACAATCTGGCGCGTGGCAGCAGTGTCCTTACCGGACGGCGTAAACCGGACGATGGACAAAGGCTTGGCCCCGTCCTCCTGCGCGGCAAGGGTCGAACCTCCGCAGGTGAGGAAAAGGGCAAGAAACGCGAGAGTGCAGGCTGTCATGCGGTGCATGGGGCTTCTCCGGCAAAAATGTCATGGCTTACAAGGCACTATAGAGAATAGTTGCCGTCCCATCAATCCGTCTTAAGAGGGGCGTATTGTAAAATACAGTGGCGCGGGGGATGCATTCTTCTATATAAGTGAAGTAAGAGGACAAGAGATGAACAAAGGCGAAATTACCAAGCTAGTCGCTCAGGCCGAAAGCTTTTGCCAGGAAAACGGTATCCGTTTTACCGACCCGCGCCGTCATGTCCTCGAAATTATCGCAGGCGCCAAGAAACCCATGGGCGCTTATGACATTCTCGCGTCCCTTGGAAAATATATCGACAACCCGAAACCGCCAACCGCTTACCGCGCGATCGAGTTTTTATCGGAGCATGGCTTTATTCACCGGATCGAAAGCCTGAACGCCTACGTTGTCTGCGGAACGGATCACAGGCACCAGGGCTCGCAATTCCTCGTCTGCGATTCCTGCGGCAAGGTGGAGGAAGCGCATCTGTGCCATCTTCCGGATGACCTTGCGGGGCAGGCGGAAAAGGCCGGATTTTCCCTGCGCCGCTGGGATGCCGAACTTCACGGTACCTGTAAGGATTGCATCTAGGCCGTTTTCTTTTTCCGTGAGAGAAGCTCGCTCTTCGTCGCGCTGAACGCCTCGTTCATCCGGCGGATAGTGTCATCCAGGCTTACGACTTCACCGCCCTGCGTATTGCCCGCCTCGCGCGGGGTAAGTTCGATATGTTTTGCAATATCGGACAGCATCACTGCGCCGATGCGCTTGCTGGTCGATTTGATGGTATGGGCGGGAAGGATCATGTTCTGCACTTCGCGGCTGTTCATGGCAGTGTCTATGTCCGCGATGTATTTTTCGACATCCTCGATAAAACAGTCGATAAAGAAATCGAATTTGTCTTTCATGATGGAACGCGCCTCTTCCAGAAGCTCCTCGTCGATGAACGAATCTTTGTTATCAGCGGACGGAGCAGAAGGTATAATATCCTCTGCAACAGACGGCGCCGCCGCATCCTTCAGCCACGCGTAAACCTTTTCCTTCAGCTCATTCTTCCGCACGGGTTTGGTGATGTAATCGTCCATGCCGGCATCAAGGCACCGCTGGCGGTCGTCCTTCATGGCGTTGGCCGTCAGCGCGATGATGGGCATCGTATCGCGGACAAGGCCCTGCGCCTTCATCTCGCAAATTCTGCGCGTTGCCTCAAACCCGTCCATGACAGGCATCTGGCAATCCATGAGCACAAGAGAAAATTCATCCGATGCAATAACATTGATCGCCTCTTCGCCGTTTGAAGCGGTGACGACTTTGCACCCCATCTGCGAAAGAACCTCTTCGGCAAACGCCTGGTTGAGGCGGCTGTCTTCGACCAGAAGAATTTTTATATTCTCAAGATGAATATTGTCTTGCTGGCTGTGATTGTCTTTGGACGTTCCAGCGGCCGCCCCGGTATCAATGCGTATCAGCGTGTCGCGATAGCCTTCACTGTATTTTTTCCAGATAATGGAAAGCGCATCAATCAGGTTCAGTACGCGAACCGGCTTTGTTATATAGGCGGAGAAACCCGTTTCCGCAAAGCTGTCATTGATGATAGGACTTCCCGCCGCCGTCAGCATGACAAGACAGATATTGCGTAAGTCCGGATCATCATTGATTGCGCGCGCAAGCATCTCTCCGTTCATACCAGGCATGAGGTAGTCGATGATGATGATATTCGGCAATTCGCCAGTCTCTTTCAGGGACTGCAGCTGAAGCAGTGCATCGCTGCCGTTCGCGCATGTACTGCATATCATGTCCGCGCTGGAAAGCTGTTCGGAAAGCATAAAACGGATAACGGGCAGATCGTCAACGATCATGATCCGGCTACCTTTAAGGATCGGCGGTTTTGGCGGTGTGTAAACTTCCTCACGGTTCCGCGTAAAGGTCAGAGTAAAGGAGAAGTTTGAACCTTTGCCGGGTTCGCTATTAAGCTTGATTGATCCGCCCATCATTTCTACCAGGCTTTTGCAAATGGACAACCCAAGCCCTGTCCCGCCGTATTTGCGCGTGGTGGATGAATTGGCCTGTGAGAATTTTTCGAATATCCTCTCTTTGTCGCTTTCAAGAATGCCGATGCCCGTGTCCCGCACACTGAAGGTCAGGGAGACTTTATCTTCGGGCGTTTCGATGGATTTGTTTTCCCTGACATCAATGATGATGTGGCCTTTTGGCGTAAACTTGATAGCGTTGTTTACGAGGTTGCCGAGTATCTGGCGCAGGCGGACAGGGTCCGCGTAAACAAAAAACTCCGTTCCCGCATGATAATTGACGACTATCTCCAGAGCCTTCTCGCGCGCACGGGGGGCATAGACCATGCAGACATCGTCCACGAGTTCCAGCATGTTCACGGAGATAGGATCGAGTTCGAGCTTGTTGGCCTCGATTTTGGAGAAATCCAGAATATCTTCGATGATATTCATCAGCATTTCGCCGGAATTAAGAATGGTGCGTGTCAGGGCCGCTTGCTC
>QFNK01000177.1 GCA_003240795.1 Micavibrio aeruginosavorus
AGATGGATGTCGTTCAGGGAAAGAAGCATAAATTTCACGATCTCGCGGTTAAAGGGCTGGTTCGGCTATAAAAAAATCATATATCATTGTGAGTACAACATAATTTCTTTGAAGGACATGACAATGCGCATTGCCCTATTTTTTATGCTTTTAAGCCTTTTTCCTTTTAGCGCAAAAGCCGATGCCCCCGTGAGGATCGTGGCTCTTGGCGACAGTCTGACGGCCGGATACGGCCTTGAATCCGGGCAGGATTTTACGACAAAGCTTCAGGAGGCGCTTATCGCCGACGGCATATCCGTCAAGATAGACAATGCCGGAGTGTCAGGCGACACAAGCGCGGGCGGCCTTGCCCGTGTTGACTGGGCGACACAGGGAACCCCTCCTCCAAGTCTGGTTATCGTCGCACTTGGCGGCAATGACATGCTGCGCGGTATCGATCCTGCGGTGACGCGCAAGAACCTTGCCGGAATACTTGACAAGCTGAAGGCAAAGAATATTCCCGTCCTTCTGGCCGGAATGCGAAGCCCGACCAACCTGGGGCCGTTTTTCCGCGGAAAATTCGACAAAATGTACAGGGAGCTTGCAAAGGAATATGACGTTCCGCTTTACCCGTTCTTTCTGGAAGGGGTTGCCATGAACGCCGAATTGAATCTTTCCGACGGCATTCACCCGAACCAGAAAGGCATTGCCATCATGGTCGAAAATATCCTGCCGAGTGTCAAAAAGGCATTGAAGCAGTAATTATTCAAGGCAAGGCGGGAGTTTTAGAATTCCCGCTACGTCGCCTTCCAGATAGCTTTCCGGCTTCATGAATTTTGTTTTCACGCCGCCGCGCAATTCATAGACAGGCTCCAGCCGTGTGCGTGTGGCAAGAATGCCGACAGGCGCATTGATCACATCGGCGGCCGTGTATAGGGACTGCGTAATCCTGTATTCATCCAGATCGAGCGGCACGTCGGGGGCGCTGTTGAAGCCTTCGGTACGGTAGCATTCGATCACTCGCGCGAATTCCGCGGCGCGTTCGCGGTAGGCCACTTCATTATACAATTCCGGCCAGAGTTTTTTCAGGCCGTCGCCATGCCGGAAATTCTTTTTGGCTTTTTGGCCGGATATCATTTCGTAGCTTATTTTTTCAACCTGCAGGAAATACTGCTCCATAAAAGCCAGTGTGATTTCGGGCGTGTTGCTTTCACTTCCGGCGTTATATTTGAATTTTGTGGAAAGGCGGTAAACCTCCTGCGGCGCGGGACGGCTGCGCCCCACCAGCAATCGCCAGGCGATGTCGAAATCGGCCATCGTCACCGCGTTGATTGTTGCGCGGGTACCGTCGCGGTGAATTTTATGCGTCCGGTAGAGGTGGTGGAGCGCGTCGCCGTATTTGTGTTCGTTCAGGCTGGCCCGCCCCTGCCCGCGTACTGTTTCCATTGCCTCCAGCAGGCCGAGGACTGAAAATACGGGAAGGCATGCATGCGCCGTCAGGCGCTCGCCGGAAATGGCGCGGCCTTGCAACGCTTTCGGATCTTTTCCCTTGGCCTCCATCGGCGTGATGCCGGGGCCGACCATTTTCTCACCGCGTTTTCCGGGCCGGGAGCTGACATTCCCCGCCTTCATCGAAAGCCATGGCGCTTTTGAAAGCAGATTGTCGATCGCGGGATTGTTTTTTGCGAGCGCCTCGAATGCTAATCCTGCGGTTTTTGCGTAAAGCCAGGCATCGCTGCGTGCATATTGGCGGTTCATGTTTTTGTCGGCAACAGTTTCGGGCATTTCGCCGTTGATGCCCGCCTTGGTATAGAGGTTTTGCGCGGCCAGCGCCTCCAACGTGCCCAGCGCGACCTTACCGGGGCAGAACAGGATTCCCAGCTGCTGCCCCTGCACCGTCAAAGTCGAAGGGCCGCAATCCGTGACGCGCGCATCCGCCGCCGCGCGTCCGTGCACCGCCGGAATTTCCGTGACCCGCCCGCCGCCGCGCTGAAGCGCGTGACCGCCGCCATTCATGATCGAGGTGAGGACGTCCTGCATCTCCGGATATTTTCTGCGCATCCTTCCGACAACGCGGTAGATATCGACGGAGGCCTCGTACTGCGCGTATTCCGCTTCCCCGCGTCCGTCCTGACGTGTCGTGTCGCTTTTCGCGATCATGGCGATCAATCGTCCGCGGCTTGAAACGTGAGCGCGGAAGGATTTATTTTCGAGAAGCGTCTCCAGTGTGTTTCCAAGACCCATAAGGTCATGAACGGATTCCGAGAGGACCGTGATATCGATGCGGCTTCCCGTCTTACAAACCGTGTTTCCGCTTGCCTTTAAAAGAAGCAAAGCCGCGAGCGCGTGCGCCGGGTGCGCTGCCTCTGCGATGATAAGCTTCTCACACATATCGGGGTGACGGCCTATGACACGCATTCTCTCGAGAATAACGGATTCAATTTTCGATCCCGCCTGTTCCATCTTGTCTGCCGTAATGTCGGGCAGAGCATCCGCCTCCAATGTTCTGGCGAGGAGGATCTGGAGGCTGTCCATATCAACATCGCCGTCCGTCATATAGCCCGCCGCCTTGAGATAGCATATAGCCGTTGCCGTTATATCCGCGGCGTTGTGGCGCAGGTCTATCGTGCCGAAACCAAGGCCGAAGCACCGGATCAGATAGGCGAAATCCAATATATCGTCCTTTATTTCCTTGCCGCATTCGTAAGTATCAATACCGTTCGCGATATCGACGATTTCAGCGGCAAGTGTATTGCCGTCGGGGAAACGGGACAGATCGCCATTCGCAATGCTCTCCAATTCAGGCACGAAGCGTTTCAATGCCGAATGGGTTTTCGCTATATGCTTTGTTTTCGCATATAAATGGCGAAGTGTTTCGATATAACGGCCTGTAACCGCATGTCGGTGAAGGGATATTCCCTCCTCCAGCACGGTGTCCGTCATGTTTTCATTGCCATCCCCGTCACCGAGCGTCCAGACGCAGGGTGATATAAGAGGTGTATGAATTTTTACGCCTTCCGCGGCGTATCCATGTTTTTCAAGCGCCTTTTCGAACAGCCGCAGATGCGGAAGCGCCATATCATATATGACGTTCAGCGTGTTTATCATTTCCCGCGTTTCATCAAGCGGTGTTTTGCGGTCGCCGACTATGGGCGTTTCGTATAACGCCTGCAAAACATCATCAAGGGTATTTTTATCCGAGGAAGGATCAGTCAGAACACGCGCAACGGCCGTTTGCGCCGCCGTGTATTCAAGGGTCGTGGGATTGGTGGGGTGCCCGGTCAGGCTGAACCACGCGACCGCATTTTCATCGAGGAATTTCTGCACCTGTTCCGGCGCGACATTTTCCTCGCGGAAGCGGCGCATTACAAAATCAATCGATCCGGCCGTTGTCGTTTCAATCTGGTTATGGGCATACACGACTTCGCTGGTGCCTATCGTCCGCGCCATACGCAGCATCTGGTTCAGTTTTGCGTCATGGCCGGAGAGGATCAATCTTTCCCTGACCGTAAGCCTGTCCCAGAAATCGCGATATCCTTTCATGCGCGCGTTCTTGGCGGATCTGGTATCGGCCGCGGGATCATAATCATGAAACGCGATTTTTTCCTGCAGAAGCCTGTGCGCGTCGTGATCGTTTTTGCGGACGATCTCAAGATATCGCAGCGCCAGAAGGCGCTCCATTTTTCTCGTGTAGCTTTTTGGATTTAGCGTTTCCACAGGGGCGGGTCCGATCTTCGTGGTTCTAAAGGCAAATAAACGGTAGTCTTACTCCATTATTCCCTTCAAAAAGCTTAACTTTTTGTTATCCGGCGGATAAAGATACCCCATGAAAAGCGTTTCGGGCAGGATAAAAGCGTGAAGTCATTCGATGTCATTGTCATAGGGGCCGGTGCGGCCGGCCTGATGTGCGCCATAGAAACGGGAAAACGCGGGCGCAAAACGCTTGTTCTCGACCATTCCGCCAAGATTGCCGAGAAAATCCGCATTTCCGGCGGCGGGCGTTGTAATTTTACAAACCTTCATTGCGCACCGGACAGATATATCTCAGCCAATCCGCATTTCATGCGCTCCGCTCTCGCCCGTTACAGCCAGCATGACTTTATCGCCATGGTGGAACGGCATGGCATCGCCTTTCACGAAAAAACATTGGGTCAATTGTTCTGCGACCATTCGGCAGGCGATATTATCGAAATGCTTCTTAAGGAGTGCGCCGACGCGAATGTCGTGATCAAAACGGCGACGAAGATAGAGCGCGTTGAGAAAGAAAGCGGTTATATCGTGCATTCCGATCAGGGAGCATATTGCGCCCAATCGCTTGTCGTTGCCTGCGGCGGCCTGTCCATACCGAAAATCGGCGCGACACCGTTCGGGTATCAGATTGCCGAGCAGTTCGGCCACAGCATCATACCGCCACGCGCAGGGCTTGTCCCCCTTACCTTTGCGCCAGACACTCTGGAACAGACGAAAGAGCTGAGCGGCATTTCCATTTCGCCAGCCAGCGTCAGCAGTGAAGACGGCAAAATATTTGACGAAGCGGTTTTGTTCACGCACCGCGGCATAAGCGGGCCAGCCATTCTGCAGATATCATCCTATTGGAAACCGGGTGAAGTCATTGCCATCGACATCGCCCAGG
>QFNK01000178.1 GCA_003240795.1 Micavibrio aeruginosavorus
TGATCCGCGCCTCCGCCGATGAACACATACCCCTTTTCGGCATATGCCTGGGCCATCAGGCGATAGGCCAGGTTTTCGGCGGCCGCGTCATCCGTGCGCCCGAACCACTGCACGGTAAAATTTCCGCCATTCATCACGAGGGAAAATCCGTGTTCCGCGGCTTGCCGTCTCCGTTCGATGCCACGCGCTATCATTCCCTGATTGTAGAGCGCGAGACTTTCCCTTCGGAATTAGACATCACGGCGGAAACTTCGGACGGCCTTATCATGGGGCTGCGCCACAAAACCAAACCCATCCACGGCGTGCAGTTCCACCCCGAGAGCATCGCGACCGACCACGGCCACGCCATGTTCGAAAACTTTTTGATCGATGTCCGCGCCGCATGACCGCCTTTGAAAATTACGTCAGCATGGCCGCCCAAGGCCATGTTTTTTCAGGCGAAGAAATGTCCGCCTGTATCGCCGCCCTGATGCAGGGCGACGCATCCGCGGATCAGGCGGCCTTGTTCCTCACCTCCCTCGCAAACCGCGGTGAAACGGCCGATGAAATCGCCGGCGCCGCCAGCGCCCTGCGTACATTCGCCGCGACAATCACCGCCCCCGAAGGGGCAATCGACTGCTGCGGCACGGGCGGGGACGGCTCTCACACCTACAATATTTCCACCGCCGTCGCCTTCGTTGCCGCAGCCTGCGGTGTGCCGATGGCAAAGCACGGAAACCGCTCCGCCAGCTCAAAATCCGGCGCTGCGGACGTGCTTGAAAAACTCGGCGTAAACATCGACGTTCCCAAAGAAAAACTGGAACGCGCACTCGCCAAAACAAACTTCTGTTTCCTCATGGCCCCGGCGCATCACCGTGCCATGCGCCACGTGGCGGAGGTCAGGAAATCGCTCGGCTTCCGTACAATTT
The DNA here is from genome assembly GCA_003240795.1 of Micavibrio aeruginosavorus. Taxonomy (GTDB): domain Bacteria; phylum Pseudomonadota; class Alphaproteobacteria; order Micavibrionales; family Micavibrionaceae; genus Micavibrio_A; species Micavibrio_A aeruginosavorus_B. The sequence goes on from QFNK01000178.1 coordinate 909, forward strand.
TCAACCTGCTCGGCCCCCTTGCAAACCCTGCGGGTACGAAAAAACAACTGATCGGCGTCTTCGCCCCCGAATGGGTAACACCCGTTGCCGAGGCGCTGAACTCTCTCGGCACGCAAAAGGCGCTTGTTGTGCATGGCGAAGACGGGCTGGATGAAATCTCCCTCTCCGCCCCGACACGTGCGGCCTTCGTCGATAACGGCACGATTACAAACCGTACACTTCACGCCGCTGACTTCGGCCTCGCCCCGATTGCCCTGAATGATATCAAGGGCGGCAACGCCTCCGAAAACGCCCGCGCTCTCATCGCCCTGCTGAATGGTGAACAAAACGCCTACCGCTCCATTGTTTTGGCCAACGCCGCCGCCGTGCTTCATCTGCACGATGGCCGTCCTTTGAAACAAGGGGTGGCCTCCGCCGCCGCCGCGATAGACTCCAGCGCCGCTTTGAATGTGCTGAACGAATACAAGGAAATGACCGCATGACCGCAACAGTTCTGGACCGTATCTGCGCCGACAAACGGGTGCATGTGGATGCGAAAAAGGCGCAAACGCCCCTCGCCGTTTTGTTGGATCAAATTGAAGAATGTCCTCCAACCCGCGGATTTATAAACGCTTTGCGCGTTCAGTCGCCCGCCCTAATCGCGGAAGTCAAAAAAGCATCCCCCAGCAAGGGCATCATCCGCGAAGATTTCGATGCCGTGGAAATCGCAAAAATATACGAGGCCAACGGCGCCGCCTGCCTCTCCGTCCTGACGGACGAACCGTATTTTCAAGGCCGCGACGAATACCTGACCGCCGTGCGCGCCGCCGTCGACATCCCCCTTCTGCGCAAGGACTTCATGATCGACCCGTATCAGGTGTATGAGGCCCGCACCCTCGGTGCGGACTGCATCCTGCTCATCATGGCCGCGCTGGACGACACGCTGGCGAAAGACCTCTACGCACTTGCGACCTCCCTCTCCATGGACACTTTGTTCGAAGTGCATGATGAGGAAGAACTGGACCGCGCCCTTGCGCTAAACCCACAAATGGTCGGGGTGAACAACCGCAACCTCAAAACCCTCCACGTTGATCTCGGCACGGGCATGAACCTCTCTGGCTCCTTCCCCGAAGGGATCGTGACTGTCGCCGAAAGCGGCATCGCCGACAACCCAACGCTACAAACATTCTCCGCCGCCGGCTACAACGCCTTCCTGATCGGCGAAAGCCTGATGCGCCAGTCCGATATTGGCGCGGCAACCAGGGCGATTTTGGGTCGTTAGCCGGATTTTGACTTCCGCGCCCCGCACTTGATATAAAACCCTATATTTAAGGGATTATCGCATGTCGTTAACACGCCGCGCCTTTTTAGGCGCCAGCTTTGCAAGTCTTTTCCTGAATAACGGCGCGCAGGCCGCGGCCGGACTGCAATATATCGTAACCGATTCCAACGGAAACGTGATTGACCGCAAAGCCTCCAAACAAAAACGCCACCCCGCGTCGCTGACGAAAATGATGACGCTTTATTGTGTCATGGCCGCGATGAAAGACACTAAGACCGATTTCAATCTCGACACCCCGGTTGAAATCCCTGAACTCATCAACATTATCGGTGACGGCATCGCCGTTTTTGAAAACCTGAAACCTGGACAAAAATATCCGGCGGGGAAACTGATGACCGGCGCGGGATCGCGTTCCGATGCCTACTGCACGCTCGCGCTTGCGATTCATCTTGGTGACAAAAATATTTATAACTGGCAGGGGACGGAACGGCAGAAGCTTGACCGTTTCCTGAAGCTGATGAACGTCACCGCGGCAAAGCTGGGCATGGATGACACGCATTTCTCCGTCTGCACGGGCCTTCCGCAATCGAACCATTACAGCACGCCCAAAGACATTGCTGTCATGATGCGCGCGATGCAGGAAAACTTCCCGAAATCCTGCGAACTTGCTATGGGCCAGCCGCATTTTGACCTAAAGCCGCTCAGCAACGCCACAAACCACAGCAGCAAAATCCTCCGCCGCCACGGCGACGAAGTCATGTTCGCAAAAACCGGATGGACGAATGATGCCGGCTACTGCCTCGCCGTGCTGTCCAAAATTCAAGGCAAGGAAGTAACCGCCGTTATATTCGGTGCCGACAGCGATGCCCACCGCAACAAGGTCATGGAAACGCTTCTGCAAAAGGCCAGGAACAACTACATCGCCAAAGCCGCGCCGGATACAACTCCCGGCTAATTAAGGCGCGGCGCCTGAAACCTTTCGGAAAATTTCTTCACATATCCGTCAAACTCGCACTGCGGCTCGATATGCTGCCCCTCATTCGCGATTTTTTGACGGATAACCGCCGTGTCTTCTCCCCGTTTCGAGGCTTCGACGTAATCCTGTAAGAGGCACACCACTTCACTAACTTTATCTTGCATATCATCCTACCTTTCATACATATCCGCGTACGAACAAAGCCTGAGGGCATAAGTTCTGACCCCGGATAAATATATGCCCGATTGACACAGAACGAGAACAGGGGTAGAACAGTAAGAGAACAAAAGAATCAGAAGGAAACCCGTTAATGCTCACCAAAAAACAGAAAGATCTGCTGCTTTTTATTCACGAGCGTATGAAATCCGGCGATATAGCCCCTTCTTTTGACGAAATGCGCGACGCGCTCGACCTGAAATCCAAATCCGGTATCCACCGCCTGATCACAGGCCTTGTGGAACGTGGTTATTTGGAACGTCTTCCGCACCGCGCCCGCGCGCTGGAGGTGAAGAAACTCCCCGAAGGTTACACACCGGGCAAGGCCGACACGACAAAGGCCTCCGTGCAGACGCGCGAGATCAACGCCGTTATCGCCAACGCCGCAATGATGTCCATCCCCATGCAGGGACGCATCGCCGCCGGTACACCGATAGAAGCCATTCGGGATGACAACAGCATGATCGATATTCCCGCCAATATGGTCGGTTCGGGCGAACATTACGCCCTCGAAATCGACGGCGATTCCATGATCAAGGCGGGAATCAACAATGGCGACACCGTCATCATCCGCAAATGCAACACGGCCGAAGACGGCGCTATCGTCGTGGCTCTGGTTGATGGTGAGGAAGTAACCCTGAAACGCATCAAACGCGACAAGGGCAAAATCGTCCTTATTCCTGAAAACGACGCTTACGAACCGCGTACCTTTGACGCAAACCGCGTACAGGTACAAGGCCGTCTTGTCTCCCTGATGCGCACGTATCACTAACGGATGCGCAACGCCTATATCCTGCACGGACGTCCCGACTCGTTCGAATATCTGGAACAGGATGTGCCGTCCCCCTCCAACGCGCACTGGATACCGTGGCTGCAGCGGAAATTCCTGCGTGATGGAGTTTTATGCCAGGCCCTGGAAATGCCGACGCCTTACAAGCCAGTTTACAAAGAATGGGCCGATACGTTTTCGCAAGCAAAACTAAAAGATGATTCAATTATCGTCGCACATAGTGCGGGCGGCGGCTTCATTCTCAAATGGCTGCACGAACATCCGGAAATAAAAATCGCAAAACTCATACTCGTCGCTCCATGGCTTGACCTTAAACGGCATGATGATGACTTCCTGTCGTTCAATCTTGATGCTAACGCGGCCGACCGCTTCGGCGAACTGCACATCCTTTACTCCACCGATGAACCCGTCCCCGGCATAGCGGAATCGAAAGACCTGATC
>QFNK01000179.1 GCA_003240795.1 Micavibrio aeruginosavorus
CAGCGTGTAATAGCCGGACAAAACTTATTTATCCTCGTCATCGTCTTCGGCGATATCTTCGTCGATGTCGTCATCGTCGATATCGTCGAGGTCTTCATCATCGATGTCCAGATCGTCGTCGAGGTCCATGGCGTCTTCGTCCTCGTCGTCGCTATCTTCCTCGATATCGTCGAGGCTGACAGTCTCTTCATCATCAACCTCGAGGATTTCCGCTTCATCCTCGACTTCGACGGCCTCTTCACCGTCCTCGTCAACCTGGCTTTCAACCACATCATCGGCAGGCAGACGGCCGCGGCGGCTCTTCACCTTGATCTCGCCTGTAAACTCCGTGTTGCAGGAAGGGCAGATGATGGGCTTCTTGTTCAAATCGTAAAAACGCGCGCCGCAGCTCATGCAGATACGCTTCAATCCTTTCAAATCCGCCAAAATATCCTCCGTCGGGTTTGTGTTCTAAATTCTCTTGGGGCGGGTTTCTAGTTGCCCGCTTTTCGGATGCTTGTCAAACAAAACCGCAATGATGCGGCGCTTCCTTGAAACGGATGGACGGACTCCCCATTTATCTATTAAACTCTTAACAGAATTATCATTTTTCTGCGCTACGCTAGACTTCGTCAGGAGGAATTTCATGCAAAAACCGGTAGTAATCTGCGGCTTCAAACGCACCCCATTCCATTTCGCGGGCAAAGGCGCATTGGCCGGTGTAAGGCCGGATGACATGGCCGCCGAGGTCGTAAAGGCACTCGTCAAGGAAACAGGGGTCAACCCCGCCGATATCGAGGATCTGCTCCTCGGATGCGCGTTTCCGGAGGCCGAGCAGGGCTTCAACCTCGCCAAGATCGTGGTCCAGCTGGCGCAGCTTCCGAATTCCGTGGCCGGTGCCACCGTCAACCGTTTCTGCGGCTCGTCCATGACGACCGTTCACATGGCCGCTGGCTACATCCAGCTCGGTGCCGGTGACGTTTATATCGCTGGCGGTGTCGAATCCATGACGCGCATCCCGATGGGCGGTTTCAACCCGATGCCGAACCCGAAACTGGGCGAAATCTACCCGCAGGCATATATCGGCATGGGCGAAACGGCCGAAAATCTTGCCAAGAAATATTCCATCTCCCGCGCGGACCAGGAGGCCTTTGCCGTTGCCTCCCACCAGAAGGCCGCGAAAGCCCGCGAAGCTGGAAAATTCAATGACGAAATCGTCCCCATTAACGGCGTGACGGAGGACGGCACCATCCGCCCCGAAACCACCGCCGAAGGTCTGGCGGGTCTGAAACTCGCCTTCGATGAAAACGGCACGGTCACGGCCGGTACGGCGTCTCCGCTGACGGACGGCGCCGCAGCCGTTCTGGTCTGCTCCGAAGAATATGCCGACAAACACAAGCTCCCGAAACTCGCCCGCATCAAATCGGTCGGCGTTGCCGGATGTGCGGCTGAAATCATGGGTATCGGCCCTGTGCCCGCCACCCAAAAAGCACTGGCCGCCGCTGGCGTGAAAGTCGGTGATCTGGATATCGTCGAATTGAACGAAGCCTTCGCCGCACAAGGCATGTCCGTCCTGAAAGAACTCGGTATTGACCAGTCCAAGGTCAACCTCGACGGCGGCGCGATCGCCATGGGTCACCCTCTGGGCGCGTCCGGCGCGCGTATCACGGGCAAGCTCGCAACATTGCTGCAGCGGGAAAAGAAAAAACTCGGCCTCGCCACGATGTGCATCGGCGGCGGTCAGGGAACGGCCATCATTCTGGAAGCCATCTAGTCTTACGAAAGGGCTGAACCATGACCATACAAAAAGTCGCCGTTATCGGATCAGGCGTGATGGGCAGCGGGATTGCCGCGCAGGTCGCGAACGCGGGCATCCCCGTCGTGCTTCTGGACATCGTGCCGAAAAATCTGGCCGAGGGTGAGGACCGCAGCAAAATCGCAAAAGGCGCGATTGAAAAAATGCTGAAAACCGATCCTGCACCATTCATGTCCTCTCGCAATGCGAAACTCGTGACGCCAGGCAACCTCGAAGATGATTTGAATCTGCTGGAGGATTGCGACTGGATCGTCGAAGTCGTTCTCGAAGACCTCAACGTCAAGCATGCGACATATGAGAAGATCGCCAAACACCGCAAAAAAGGCGCGATCGTCTCCTCCAACACATCCACCATTCCGCTGGCGCTGCTTACGGAAAAGATGGATGCGGAAATGAAATCCCGCTTCCTCATTACCCACTTCTTCAACCCGCCGCGCTATCTTCGCCTGCTTGAAATCGTCACGGGCAAGGACACGGACGCCGCCGCCGTCAAAACGGTCACGGACTTCTGTGATGTTAAACTCGGCAAGGGCGTTGTGAAATGCAAGGACACGCCGGGCTTCATCGTCAACCGCATCCTCACATACTTCATGCAGAGCGCGCTGAACGCCGCCGTGGAAGACAAGGTGCCGGTAGAGGTCGCCGATGCCGTCCTCTCCAAACCCGTCGGCATTCCGAAAACGGGCGTGTTCGGCCTGATCGACCTCGTCGGCGTTGACCTGATGCCGCACCTTGCGGACAGCCTTTTAAGCACGCTGCCAAAAGAAGATGCCTACCGCACGATTTACAAGGATTATCCCTTTATCGAGGGCATGATCAAGGCGGGCTATACCGGGCGCAAGGGCAAGGGCGGTTTCTACCGTCTGAAACCCGATGGCTCGAAAGAAAAACAGGCGCTGACCCTGAGCGACGGCGCGTTCGATGAGGCGCAATACAAAAAGGCCGACAAACCAAAACTCGCCTCCATGGACGCCGGCAAGAAAGGCCTGCGCGCCGTTGTCGAAACCGACGATGTCGGCGGCAAATACGCATGGCGCGTACTGCGCGACACGCTGGTCTATGCGGCGTCCCTTGTGCCCGATATCGCGGACACGGTGGCCGAAGTGGACGAGGCGATGCGCCTTGGCACCAACTGGAAAAAAGGCCCGTTCGAAATGCTCGACGACCTTGGCCCCGCCTGGTTTGCCGCGAAGTTGAAGGAAGAAGGCATCGCCGTTCCGAAATTGCTGCAATCCGTCGGCGACGGCACGTTCTACAACGTCGATGGCGGCAAGCTGAACTACTTAACGATGGACGGCAAATACACGCCCGTACCGCGCGCGGAAGGCGTTTTGCTGCTCTCCGATATCAAACTCTCGGCAAAGCCTGTCATCAAAACGGCCTCCGCCTCCGTCTGGGATGTCGGTGACGGCGTCCTCTGCGTCGAATTCACGGGCAAGATGAATGCCCTCGACGATCAGGTGTTCGAAGCCTACAGCCAGGCCATCAAACTGATCACCAAGGGCGATCAATACAAGGCCATGGTCATTTACAACGAAGGCTCGCACTTTTCCGCGGGCGCCAATCTGGGCCTTGCCATCTTCGCGATGAACATCGCCCTGTGGCCGCAGATCGAGGAGCTGGTCTCCGGCGGGCAGAAGATCTACAAGGCGCTGAAATACGCGCCGTTCCCCGTCGTGGCCGCGCCTTCCGGCATGGCGCTCGGCGGCGGGTGCGAGATTTTGCTGCACGTCGATCACGTTCAGGCGCACTCCGAAACCTACACCGGCCTTGTCGAGGTCGGCGTCGGCCTGATCCCCGGCTGGGGCGGATGCAAGGAAATGCTTCTGCGTTACATGGAAGACGAACGCGCCGCGTATGACAAGGCGACGGGCGGCAAGAAACTCTGGTTCTCGCCGAAAAACACGCCGATGGGTGCGGTACGCCGTGCTTTTGAAACGCTCGGCACCGCCAAGGTCGCCAAGTCCGCGCAGGAAGCAAAAGAGCTTCGCTACCTGAAAAAAACCGACGGCATCACGATGAACCGCGACCGCCTTCTGTTCGACGCGAAGCAAAAGGCGCTGGAATTGGTGAAGGATTACAAGGCGCCGGAACCCGTCACGGAAATCCGCCTGCCGGGCCCGTCAGGCAAATACGCGCTCGATATGGCTGTGGCCGACCTTCGCAAATCCGGCAAGGCGACACCGTACGATGTCGTTGTCTCATCGGCGCTTGCAACGGTTCTGACCGGCGGCGCCAAGGCCGACTGGACAAAGCCGATGACGGAGGACGATATCTACCGTCTGGAACGGGAGGAGTTCAACAAGCTCGTCCGCCACGAAGGCACCCAGCAGCGCATCGAGCACATGCTGGAAAAAGGCAAGCCCCTGCGCAACTAGCGCGGGCTGAAAACCTCCGGAATCCGCATAAAAAAGCCGCCCCGAAGGGCGGCTTTTATCTCTCTAACCGAAAAGCTTATTTGCTTTGTGCGCGGCTGAACGTTTTGTCGCCGTGTACAACGCTTTCTTGCTGTGCGGAACCCGTGGAGCATGCGCCCAGAGCTACGACCAGAGCCAGAACAGAAGCGATTTTTACGAATTTGGTCATCTTGATAATCTCCCAACAAAAGATGTTAAACCGTTTGCGAATATGAAGGTTTCTGCCGCAAAGTCAAGCTGGAGGCCGGAGAATGCATGGCTTTATGCCAGCTATTCCTGATGCCCAGATTTTTTGCGTTTTTCGTCTAAATCCCCTTGAAAACTGCCATTTTTAATTTTCTC